>JAIVTC010000323.1:0-3497 GCA_048629055.1 Candidatus Bathyarchaeota archaeon | reverse complement strand
TAAATCTCTCTGACGCTTTTTGTTGCGCTCTTCCCGCCATGGAACTAGATTGATTTTTGCCATGTCAGTGCTCCATCAATATTATAATTTGGGATTCAGCGAAGCTATAATGTTGATGGAGCACTATAGATATCTCCACAATGCCAGTCCGCAGGCCACAGACAAAGCCGGCGCCTGCTCCCTGAGACGATCGACGTTCACCTTTTTGGAGAAACGCATCTTTGCAAAGGGATCCCAGACCTTGACAGGCAGTGCAAGCTGCTGCTCAAGCAGCGTAGCAATCCCCGGCAGATTAGCACAACCGCCCACAAGATAAATCTGATCGATGGCGGCGCCCTCATCCTTTGCCTGATAAATTTGCAATGCCCCGCGCAGCTCCTGAGCCACACGCTTTACAAATGGCTGCATCATCATCTCCTCATAACCGGCCGTGGCTTTGCCACCACATTTCTGCCTCTCGGCTTCATCATATTCGAGATCATAGGCTTTCTGGATGTCTTCTGTCAGTTGGCGACCACCAATATTATATTCCCTGGTGTGAACTATATTCCCATCGCGCAACGCATGCACATCCATCACCCTGGCGCCAATATCGGCAATGATAATGTTGGGTTTTTTATTCGCGGGCTCTTCATCATGCATGAGCAATTGATAACAGTGTTCAACAGCATAAGGCTCTGCATCGACGACCTCTGGAACCAGGCCGCCAACCTCAAGGGCATTCATCATGTCATCAACAACATCACCACGTGATGCTGCAAGCAGCACATCCACTGAATCGGCATTTGCAGCATTGACGCCAAGCACGTCAAAATCATAGCGGACTTCGTCAATATGCTGAGGGATATACTGATCAGCCTCCATCTCGACCATCGCCTCCATCTCAGATTCACTCAACCCTGCCGGCAGTTGAATCACCCGTGAAATGATGGAAGATCCTGATAGAGCCGTGGCTGCCTGCTTTGCTGAGGTTTTGCTTTGTTTGACCACATCACGGATGGCATCACCGACGACCCCGGGATCGTTAATGCGCTTCGATTCAATCACACCCTCGGGAATCGCTGTCGATGCAAATGCCTCAACCTTGTATTGCCATTGTCCGCGCACACTGGCGCGACTGACTTCCACCAGCTTGACCGATGATGAGCTGATATCGATGCCCAACAGTTTTTTTGGTGATCTTGAAAATAACGCCACGCAATACCTCTAACGACACACAGATTATCAGATCAATATCCCCGGCAGCCCTGCTGATCCGACGGATCAGGAAAATTGCCGGGATTTGCAAGCAGTTGCAGCAATTGAGATATCGTCATCGACATAACTCTATTGACACAGCGACCCGAGAGCCTCCTAGTTATATCTATTCAGAACAACTAACATGGTTTCTCAAAAAGGGTATAACATATCTTAAACGATATTGTAAGCTTTTCAAGGTATCTTACACAATTTAATCACTTTTTCAAGAAAAAAATCCATTTTCCACCACTTCATACCCTCCCTGCCATCAACAACTGCTCAAGTTGCTGCAGCCGCTGCGGCGTTCCAACGTCAATCCACTCGCCGCCGAGCAACTGACCACCAACGCGGTGTTGCTGCATCGCTTCTCTCAACAGCGGCGCCAGCGGGAATTTACCACTCCGGCAGTCATCAAACAGCGCCTTGCGATAGAGACCGATTCCACTATAAGTCAGCTTATGATCTCCAGCTTCAGAAACGCGCCCGTCAGCAAGTTGAAAGTCACCGCCAGGATTATGCGCCGGGTTCTCCACCAGCAACAGATGCGCAAGGTCATTATTGTCTATCGACAGAGAGGCAAAATCCACTTTGGCAAAAACATCCCCGTTTATCACAATAAAGGGGTCACTCAGCAATGGCAGCGCCCTGAAAATACCACCGCCCGTCTCCAGCGCTTCACTTTCAGCTGAATACTGGATTTGAAGATTCCAGCGGGAACCATCTCCCAGCGTTGCTTCTATCTGCTCACCCAACCACGCATGATTGATGACAATCTGACAAAATCCAGCAGACGCAAGCTCTTCCAGATGGTGAACAATCAGCGGTTTGCCGGCAACAGGAAGCAGCGGTTTCGGCGTTGCATCTGTCAGCGGACGCATGCGCTCACCGCGGCCTGCAGCGAGCAGCATCACACTGTAAGCTTGCATCACTGCTATTTTTTCATGGAAGCAAAAAATTCCGCATTGGTCTTGGTCGTTTTGAGTCTGTCGAAAAGAAATTCCATGGCAGCCAGCTCATCCATCGGATGCAGTATCTTGCGTAGAATCCACATCTTCTGCAACTCATCCTGCTTCATCAGCAGATCTTCACGGCGTGTACCTGATCGATTGATATTGATTGCCGGGAAAATGCGTTTTTCAGCGATGCGACGATCCAGATGGATCTCACTGTTGCCGGTGCCCTTGAACTCCTCGTAGATGACGTCATCCATGCGCGAACCGGTATCCACCAGTGCGGTCGCAAGAATCGTCAGCGAGCCGCCCTCTTCGACATTCCGCGCAGCGCCAAAAAAACGCTTGGGGCGGTGCAGTGCGTTGGCATCCACGCCACCGGTCAACACCTTGCCTGACGAGGGGATGACCGTATTGTATGCGCGCGCCAGACGCGTGATGGAATCCAGCAGGATCACCACATCTTTTTTATGCTCGACCAGCCGCTTGGCTTTTTCGATGACCATCTCTGCAACCTGCACATGCCGCGTCGCCGGCTCGTCAAAGGTTGAAGAGACCACTTCGCCACGCACCGAACGCGACATCTCGGTAACCTCTTCAGGACGCTCATCGATCAGCAATACGATCAGATAACATTCAGGATGGTTGCTGGCGATGCTTTGCGCAATAGTTTGCAGCATCATGGTCTTACCAGCCTTGGGCGGCGAAACAATCAACCCTCGCTGCCCCTTGCCAATTGGCGCCACCAGGTCGATGATGCGCGAGGTAATATCCTCGGTACTGCCATTGCCCTGCTCAAGTCTTAGCTGTTCATTGGGAAACAGCGGCGTGAAATTTTCAAACAGTATTTTGTGCTTTGCATTTTCAGGCTTGTCAAAATTAATAGCATCAACTTTCAGCAGCGCAAAGTAGCGCTCGCCATCTTTAGGCGGGCGAATCTTGCCGGCAATAGTATCCCCTGTACGCAGGCTGAAACGGCGAATCTGGCTGGGAGAGACATAGATATCATCAGGACCGGCAAGATAGGAGCAGTCGGCAGAGCGCAAAAAGCCAAAGCCATCCTGCAGGATCTCCAGTACGCCATCGCCATGAATATCTTCACCTTTCTTGGCGTGCTTCTTGAGAATGGAAAAGATCACATCCTGTTTGCGCGAGCGTCCGGTGTCAGGAATTTTCATGGAGCGGGCCATTTCCACCAGTGCGGGAATTGGCATTTGCTTGAGTTCGGTCAGATTCATATTCGGTCTGTCATGATGAGAGGTTATGCGATATCAGCGCGTACGAAAGTGCGCTGAGTGGTGAATGAAT
>JAIVTC010000322.1:0-5229 GCA_048629055.1 Candidatus Bathyarchaeota archaeon | reverse complement strand
ACCACTTTACTGTACCTTTGCTCATAATATATTCTCAAAATAATTGGTGAAATTTTAAACTTTACACATTCGAATTCACCGTGTCGAATATGGAAGTGAAATTGTTCTACTAAAACACATAACGTCTAGCACAGCGGCAGGCGAAAGGGGCGCGTTTTTGCGTCAGCAAAATAAGTGCCGCTTTTAACTGTCCGCTGGTGCTATTTGTTAGCACTGGGCGAGCAGATACTTGTAAAGCTTACGGCAAACTGTATCAAGCTCATTTTGCCATGCCTCGTTGTCAGTGTGAATTAACGGACCATCTCCAGAATCTATATAGTGCTTGAGGAAATCCTGGATTGGTTTATTCGCACGATGCCCGTTTCCTGCTTCTTCAACAAGGTAGCCTCCTAAAGCATGCAGTGCTACGGAGTAACGCTGCCTGGTACTTTTGCTTTTCTTATCAAGACCGGCCCAGTCCCAGAATTCGTGGAAGATCAACAGTAACTCTTCAGATGTCTTCCTTTCCTGGTTTGGTTCTACACCGTAGCGCCAGTCTGTGGTCCATTCGGTTGCTGGTTTCATATCAAGTGCTAACAGTTTATTTTACAGTTTCTCTGTGAACTGAGATAGACAGCTTCTCTGTGAACTGAGATAGACAGTTTCCCTGTTAACGAGATAGGCAGTTCTGTAGAACTCAGCTCGACAATATCCAGATGGTATTTCTATGCCTTGGATAAATCAAGTAAAGTCTGGAAAATGCAGCAATATATCACGAGGTGAAAGGCAGAAAAGGTTGACAGTTGTTTCTGCTACGATCAACCAATGACCGCTTGGAGCATACAACGGTCATTCTCCACACCCCTCACTCTACAGCCAGCTGCCTGCCCTTCTCAGTGCACATACGATCTGGATCAGGTATGGTCTCCACCCTACCGAGATCCAGCCTGTCCGCATCCCAGCAGGTCTGGACCGTAGCAACATCGTGATACTGTTCATGTGTATAGCCTTCGCAGGCACACATAAGAAGAGAGAAGGACGCATCGCTCAGATCAACGTAGGAGTCACGCAGGGATAGTGCAAGTTCTGTAGCATGCTTCCCGTGGTCAGGATCAGAGTCTTCATTAAAGCGCCTGGAGTCATGCAGGAAGGAGAAGAACTCGACTACGCATGTGTTTGCACCATTCCTCCTCACTCTCGACCAGTGACTCACACCATGTACTCCCTTCCAATCAAGCATGAACTGATCTTCAAGAAACGCTACGAAATCAGGAGTGATGATGTTCTGCATGACTTCTCCTATTCCTTCAGCATCGTAGCAGCCAACAGCATCAGTTAACACCTCGCTGATTGAGGTCGGCAACAGTGACGCTACGCCGTCGTTTCTTTCCTATAAAGTAATGCAAACCAGGCTATGTCGTAACCCCTCAATAACCCCGTGTAATCGTAGGTTGGGCAAAGCTTCCGCATCCTGCTCACGCCCCTCACCCCCTGTAGGCGAAGGAGCGATAGCGACGTGCCCAACCTACGGTTGCACTACTCTTTTAGCATCAGGGTTTCATACTGACGGTAGCCGGGCTCGCCGATTGGGCGCATCTCTCCGACATGTGTTCTTAGCACTATTCTACCGCGTCAAACAACAGTTGGATGACTGTTGTGCATTGATTTAAAAGAATATTCCAGTTTACGCATAAGCCATACGCTATCAATATTTGGCCAGTTCTGAGCCAATTTCTCCCTTTTTCCGTCATTTTGCATCAATTTTGATGGTTTCAAGCCCCTATTTTCGTCGAAATATGCGATACTATTGCCTAGGTGTTGCTATATTAGCAATACAGTCGCAATAGAGGCTTTTTATGTCTGTACGTTCTTGTGAAGCAATCACCGAACTGCTGGCATCCACTGACGTGGTGCAGTTCAAAGATATTCAAACAGCCCTGGATCACGCATCGCGTGCAACTGCTTTTCGCTACTTGAAGCACGTGCCATATCAACGCAGCTATAACTACAACGGTCGCTATTACACCCGGAAGCATTCTGCACGCTATGACCGCCATGGACTCTTCTCTTGCGGCGATATCCATTTCTCCCGTGATGGCAGTGTCAGCGAGACACTAAAGCGCCTGGTGCGTGAATCAATTTCAGGTTTGACGGCACGCGAACTCCAAGCGCTTCTGCAGGTGCGTGTGCAGGTTTTCCTGCTCGATGCTGTACGCCATAACGCTGTCACACGCGAGAAGATCGGTGGGTTGTATACCTATCTTCATACCGACAGCGCCGTACGGGAATCGCAGCTGCAGCAGCGTCGCGAACAGGTGGAGGCCAGGGAAAGTGCGCTTGCCGATGGCCTCCTCACTGATGCGGTTATTATCGCCGTGCTGCTGACCCTGCTGCACCATCCCGAAGCCAAAGCGGCGGATGTGGTGCGTTATCTGCAGGGACACTCACCACCGATTCCAATGCTGCAGGTGAATGCTGTTTTTGCACGCTATGATCTGGCCTCTATCGGCAAAAAAGGGGGCGGCTGAACATTCTGACATGGCTGCACCAGCATGCCCAACAGGCGGGCTGGTCGGCGGCGGAGATTGCACGAGCCATGCGTACGACAGGTGATCTTCCCAGGGTTCATTTTGTCGCCGAGGCTACACAGTGTCCGCTTTGCGATGGTGCATTAAAAGTCTACAAGAGTCGCTCACGGCAGGTCGTCACATTCAAGGCGGGATCCTTCCTTGCCACTGAAACGCTCATGCAATGCGCCGGGAATCCGAACCATCCTGTTATGAATTCCAGGACACTCGGCAAGTTGGTCGCGCCTCACCAGCGCTTTGGCTACGATTTGATTGTCGAGGTGGGCTATGCCCGTTATCTGGAGAACAAGCAACGCACAGAGATCCAGGCCGACCTGTATCGGCAACGGGGTATTAAACTGTCCAGCGGCAGTATCTCGCATCTATGCGATCGTTTTCTGACTCACCTCGAATCACTGCATCTGGCGCGTACGCCGCAACTGCGTGCGATCCTGGAGACTGGTTATCCATTACATCTCGACGCCACTTGCGAACTTGGCAAGGGCGGGCTCTTCGTCTGCATGGATGGTTGGCACGGCTGGGTCTTAGTCGCCGGGCGCATCCCCTCTGAGCATGCTGATCATCTGCGTCCGTTGGTCGAGAAGACCACGCAGTTGTTCGGCGACCCGGTTGCCACCGTCCAGGATATGGGCAAGGGTGGAGCCAAGGCGATTTCCACGCTGCGTGAGAAGGGCATTCCTGACCTGATTTGCCACTTCCATTTTCTGGCGGCGGTCGGCAAAAAGCTTTTCGAGCAGTCCTATCGGCTGTTGCGCAGATTGTTGAAGAGCAGCAAAGTCCGCACCGACCTGCGCACCTTGTTGCGGGACTTGCGTTGCTACTCCAACAACAGTCCCTGCGAGGGGCAATTTGGCAAGGGCATCGTTCGCGAGGATCTACCCGCTCTGGTGTTGTGGATACTCGAGGGGGATGGCAGTAAGGATTTAGTCTATCCGTTTGGCCTGGTGCATCTGACGTTCTTCCAGCGTTGCCAACAGGCGCACCAACGCGCCGAATGCTGGGTGCAGGGACCACGCACACTTCCTGAGCGGAGAGCCATTGCGCATCTTGCGACCCTCGTTCAGCGATTCGACAAAGATGAGCGTTTTGTCAAAGCTGCCACCCGACTGGAGGAAGGCTGGCAAGCCTTTTGTGAACTGCGCGATGTTTTGCAACTCACCAACGCCGAGTTGCCACGAGCCGATGTGCGGGCACAGCAGAAAGAACTGGCGGCCATCGAGGCGCGTCGGATGCAGGAGATCAAGGAGGCGCTGCGTGATTACCGGGGAGAATTGGCCGGGCGGGTTGCGGCATCAGACGAACCGGGGTTGTCGACCTCACCCGACAAGGTCATTGTGAAATATATTGATCGTTACGCAAAGCGTTTATTCGGTCATCCACTCCTACGTGACGAAGATGGTGAAATTGTAGCGATCGTCGAGCGCACCAATAATGTCGTTGAGCACTTCTTCGGTACTGAGAAACAGCACCTGCGCCGCCGCCTGGGACGGGCGAATCTGGGGCGTGATCTGGAGGATCAACCCGCACAGGTAGCACTGGCTGCCAATCTGCGTCATCCCGATTATGTGCGTGTACTTTGTGGTCGCCTGGATCAGCTTCCGATGGCTTTTGCCCAACTCGATGCGCATGCGCTGGCGCAAGCCACACCCCTGACCAGAAGCAATCGTGACACCGAGTTACAAAAACTGATCCGTGCGCGGCTCAGGGATGAAAATAGGATCGATTCAAGCTCGAAAATTGGAAATCCAACCGTTGTTTGACGCGGTAGGCACTATTTGTTTTTTAACTAGATTTTTCAATGGATTACATATTGCTTGCTTGCATGTGTATCCTTTCTGTACCACTTCACCTCAAAAACCACTCTATTCAGCCACAAAACCCACACTTTTTAGATCTCCACACATGGCAGTTGACGAAGCGATCCAGAAGCACGGCGCGATGATCGCATTTGAAGCCGCAGCCAAGGGAGAGTGTGGAAAGCCTTGGCCATTGCTGGCACTGGACCTGACTATCGAGACCCTGGATGATGCGGAACTCATCAGCTATGCTTGCTACAGGTGTCTGTCAGCGAAACCTTGGGACGAAAATTTCGATCATTCCGGGACTCTGCCTGCGGCGCATCGACTGCATGTCAGCCTCCATGGGCCGGGTTATCCATTGCGAAAAATTACCGGATTGCATCATCCGCACCCTTCCGGATTGATCCTGATGCTGCTGCTCCTGAACCCGTTGGCTGCTGATGGCGAAGCTCCTGCCTTCAACACGGATGTTGATCTCATCGATGCTGCGTTCCTTTGATGCGATGTGAATGTGATAGCCGTCAGGCGCGGAGTATTGCTGAATCTGGAATCCGGTGGTGAATTGCGGGCCGCTGTGCCACTGCTGGGAAGCGTAAGGATATGGGCCATAAGACCATGCTGACGCATTCTGCATTGCGGATGACATTAACACTGCGCTGAAGATCAGGGAAATCTTTTTCATGATACTGCCCTCTTTGTGCTTCAAAATGATTAGGAGACTTCAATACTTATATAAATAGTATGCCAGATATTTCAACCCAGATGCCTAAAAGAGACTCAGACACAAAAAGCCCGTCTCAATAGGCGGGTTGGATGGTGGTTAAGCAATCTCTCGCTCCTCCTTAATCCTCTGGTACACCTCC
>JAIVTC010000321.1:0-8251 GCA_048629055.1 Candidatus Bathyarchaeota archaeon | reverse complement strand
CCGCTCCCTGGCGACCTCCACCAGTTGCGGCGACAGTCCATAACCGAAATGAAAACGGTTTGGCACCAGGTAGTCGACTTCACCCGCACCCATCGCACGCAATGCGCGAACGGAGAGCGCACAGCTGGTGGCGCCATCGGCATCGAAATCACCGACGATGAGAATGCGCCGCCGGTGCTGCAGCGCATCGACAAGTATCTCAACGGCACGTTCGATGCCGGAGAGCTGATGCGAGGGATGAAGTTTCTGCAGTGTGAGATCAAGCTCCTCAGGCGAGGTGATGCCGCGATTGAGGTAGATTTTTTGCAACACAGGATGCAGACTCTCAGGGAGTTCGTGACTGCTAATTTGATGTTGGCGACGGATGACTTTCATGGTGGTTGTCCAAATCTCAAGCTGATGCGATAAAAAGACTTCCTCTCAATAACCCCGTACATGTCTATAGTCCGTAGGATGCTGCTGAGCTTGCGAAGCGCATCAATCATACATGATGCGCTTCGTTCCTCAGCACATCCTATAACTGGTGAGCAAACAGCGCCAGCTGCTGTGTGATCTGTTGTTGTGATAATTCGCTGAACAATGACTGATCAGCGAGGGTGAAGACACCGCAGCTCTCATACCAGGCAACACCCTGCGCCCATGGTTCTGCAGCGACCGAGCCCTGCGGCCGTCTCGGCAACAGGTAGCAGATGCCGGGACGATAGAGCAGGTTAAATGGCTGGTGCTGCTGATGAAACTGCTCAATGAGCTCCCACGCCTGCTGTACGGAATCCATAGCCTGGCACTTCAGTGGATAGTCTGCCTGGCCTCCACGATGCCTCCAATGTGTTGACTCGACTGGCAGTGGCTGTGTACGCAGGAACCCCTGGAAATGGAGATGATTCACCGATGCGCCGGCGCCCAGGCTATTATAGCCGACTCCAAAACCCGGCATGATCTGCTGTTGTGTGCGGACAAGATCCCACATCATGGCGTGGGTTTTAATATCCAGGTATTGCGGCCGCCGTTCATCCGCATCAGGCACGATCAACAGATGCCAGGGCGCAAACGGGAATTTGTTGTACAGCACCCTGAAGTGCCGACCACTCCATTCGCCCTGCCACAATATTTCGGCCTGCAGAAAAGGACGGTTGAAATTGAAGCGTTGATCATCAAACGGCTGGCTGATGGCGTCGAATTTTTGTGTGGAGAGACGCTCCGGCCGCAGCCTGCGCATGTTGTTATAGACAAGCTCCCAGCAGCCAACTGCTCTGTGCCGCCAGCACTGCTGATCCTCGACACCCTCTCTGGCCAGGATTGCGAAGACGCTCTCATCATCGTCACTCCCCTGCCCCGCAGTTTTCATGGCGTCGAAGTTTTTCTCCAGTGCATGCAGCAGTGGCTGACGCAACTCGTCTCCCTGCAGACTGTTTGCCAGCACCAGGATAAATGCGCCGAGGCCATCGGCTGAAAGCATCTGTGACAGGCCGTCGCTGAATTGCCGGCGAAAGCCATCATTACCCGCAGCTATGAACATTTGTGTTCATGCTCCTGTTGCTGCTTGTACTCCTGCTCCAGTTCACTGCCGGGAACAGGGTCCACACCGCCTTCATGGTAGGGATGACAGCGTGAGACCCGGCGCAGCCCCATCCAGAAACCACGCATCACACCGTGAAGTTCGATCGCTTCGAGCATGTAGCTGGAGCAGGTGGGATAGAAACGGCAGTTATTGCCAAGAAAGGGACTGACCAGCAGCTGATAGCCGCGCACCAGCATCAATACCAGCCGCTTGATCAATGTCCGGCTCCTGCACACTGCCCGCAGCGCCCCATGATCTCCACCACCTCGTTGCTGCAGCTGAAACCTGCCTGGCTGGCTGCATGATCAAGACTCTGCTGAATGTTGCTGTCCTCCATCTCCTCCACATGGCCGCACTCCGAGCAGATCAGAAACTGGCTTTGATGGGACGCATCAGGGTGGTCACACACCAGGTATGCCTGCAGGGTTGCAAGGCGGTGAATCAACCCCTGCTGCAACAGAAAATCAAGCGCACGGTAGACAGTCGGCGGAGCCGCCGGCGGATCCATCTTCTGCAAGATGTCATAGGCTCCAAGCGGAGATGGCGACTGCATAATAATTTTCAATACCCGCCTGCGCCGGGGAGTCAGCCGTACGCCGCGCTGCGCACACAGCTGTTCGTCATGAACAAGCAAATCACACCGAGCCATGATTGACCCCTGCCGCTTTCACAGCCTGTAACTTCAGCCTCTTTTTTTGATAAGCCATGCCGAGAGACGCAAAAAGATAGAGTGCTGCTGCAATCAGGGTAATGATCGCCCCTGTGGGCAAGTCTGTCTCATAGGAGACTGCCAGGCCGGTGGTTGAAACAATCACTCCGATGAGTGTTGCTGCAATCATCATCCGCGAGAGCGTATGCACAAACTGGCCGGCAATCGCAGCCGGCAATGTCAGCAGCGCGATCACCAGTATCAGCCCGACGACCTGGATCAGCAGCACCACCGTGACTGCAATCAGGCACAACAGCAGCAGGTAGAAAAAGGTGACAGGAACACCGCGCAGCAGCGCAAACTCCTCGTCAAAAATCACGATCTCGAACTGACGATGAAACACAAACAGCGTGACAGCGAGGATCAGATCCAGCACGATCATAATCCATAGATGGCTGCTGCCGACCATGAGGATGTTGCCGAACAGATAGGAGATCAGATCGACCTGGTAACCTGGTGTCGCCGCCATAAAAAGAATGCCGATCGCCATGCCGATCGCCCAGATTGCGCTGATCAGCGTATCTTCCCGTTCATGCCAGTGCAGGCTGATCGCGCCGATCAGCAGCGCTGACACTATTGCAGCGACGAGTGCGCCAGCCAGGGGAGAAAATCCAAAAAAGAGTGCGGCGCCCATGCCGCCAAGCACCGCATGAGCAATACCACCGGCTACAAAACTGATGCGTTTGACCACCACCCAGGTGCCGATCAGCCCGCAGCCAACAGCCGCCAGCAGCCCTGCAAGCAGGGCGCGCTGCAAAAACTCGAAGTGCATCAATGCTTCAATAAAATCCATAGTTGTACCTAAAACCTAAAACCTAAATCTTAAAACCTCAATGTCCATGATGAACCTGGCGGACATCTTCACCATAGAGATCACGAATATCATCGCCGCTGATAGTGTCTGTCGCGTGGCATACCAGGGTTCCACTCAGGCAGGCGACACGTTTCACATAGGCGGAGATAAACGCAATATCATGGGAAACAACAATCACAGTCATGCGCTCATTCAGCTGTTTCAGCAGATCAAAGATTTCACTCTCGACACGCTGGTCAATATTTGAAGTGGGTTCGTCCAGCAGCAGCATGCGGGGTTCACAGGCGAGTGCGCGGGCGACCAGTACGCGCTGAAGCTGGCCGCCTGACAGGGAGCCGATGGTCCGCCTCTTCAAACCGGCAACTTCGGTTTCACGCATCGCCTGCAGAGCTATCTCCCTGTCTCGCGCATTGTAGCCACCCCAAATCCCATTCAGCCTTCCCATCAGCACCAGCTGTTCAACAGTAATCGGAAAATCACGATCAAATGCCGGATATTGCGGCACATAGCCGATTTTTCTGCGCGCCTTGCGAGGATGCGTACCAAGCACCCTGAGCGTGCCGCTCGATGCATGCAGCAAGCCGAGAATAATGCGAATCAGGGTGCTCTTGCCGCCGCCATTCGGCCCCACGACTCCGACAAACTCCCCATCCGGGATTTGCAGCGATACATGCTCCAGCACCGGAATTTGATCATAGGAGAAACAGATGTCATGCATATCGACTGCCAGATCACTCATGATCGCCTCCAGAAGCACCGGCAATTGCTGCTGCCATCTGTTGCAGGCTGGCGCCGAGGTCATAGGCGAGCGGATTTGTACGAATCAACTCCACGCCAAGTTCATCGGCAACGACTTTCGCGGTGTTGCCGCTGAACTGCTGCTGCACCAGAAGAAATGCAATCTGCTGCTGACGCGCTGTTTCAATCACGCTGACAAGCTGCTTTGGACCCGGCTCCTTGCCCAGATGCTCGATCGCCACCTGCTGCAGTCCATAGGTTTTTGCAAAGTAGCCCCATGCAGGGTGAAAAACCAGAAAAGTGGCGCCGGCAAAGGGTCTCAACTGCTCTTCAATTGCGTGATGCAGCTTCTCAAGATGCTGCTGCAGCTGCTGCTGATTGAGGCGAAACTGTTGCTCGTGCTGCGGCGCCAATTTGAGCAATACATGAAGAATATTGCGTGATATAGCAATTGCATTGAGCGGTGATGTCCACACATGCGGATCAAGAGCGTGCACCACTGCCGATTGCGCATGCTCTGCAGCAGAGGCCACAGGCAAGTTGCTGCGCGCATCGACAATCAACATGCGGGGATTCAGAGCTTTCAGCCTGGGCATCCACACCTGTTCAAATGGAACCCCCGAGCGTATATAGATATCTGCATCCGCAAAACGCTGCAGCTGTTTTGGAGTGGGATCATAATTGACCGGATTGTGCCCCGGCGGGACAATCGACTCCACGCTAACCGCTTCGCCGCCTACCTGCGCAGCCAGGTAATGCAACGGCGGCACACTGACGAAAATCGAGAGTTGTTCAGCATGCAGAGAAAATGACAATATCAGCAGACAGGCTGCCGCCAAAAAACGCATAATAGAGAAGTTAGACACCAATAATCGTTACATTATAACATTACACAGGAAGCAGCACATTGAACCAGGGAATACTGATTCTTCATCCTGAAAATATCGACAATCATCCCGATATGCAGCAGGTCACCCAACTGCTGCTGCAGGAGGGGTTCATCGGCAGCACCATTGACGGCATGCAAAACAGCTACTCCGCAGGAGAATCGTTTTTACAGTTGATCACCTTCATGGGCTGCTCTCCGCATATCCGTTTTGAACCTGAAGATGAGCAGGACAAGAGCTACTGCTACATTACGCTGGCAGCCTGCGATACCCTGCAGATGCGGGTGTCACAACATGCACGTCCGCCCCGCTGCTGTGCATGCAAAAAGCCGGTCGGCAAGGAGTGGCAAACAGCTGTGTCACAAGCAGAGCTGATCACCTGCCCGCACTGTCATCTACAACAACGGCCGGATCAACTCGTTTGGCGCAATGATTCCGGCATGGGACGTTTTTTCATCGAAATCCACAACATCTTCCCGGGAGAGGCCCAGCCTGTTCCACGCCTGCTGCAGCAGTTGCAGAGCATCGATGCATCTCAATGGCGATATTTTTATCTGCACACGTTGAAGTAGATGCTTTGTAAAAAACCCAGCATCTCCTAAAACCAGCTGATAAGCACCAGGAAGAACCACTGTTGAAGTGTAAACTTTTAATGAAAAGTCTTTCCATTTTCCCTCCACTACGGCATTATCAGGCTCATTTTTCAGTTCAGAAAGCAACTTCCTTCTGATCCACACTCATTCATTTAAACTTCAGGATCTACGCAGATGGGAAAAGAGAGTCTACAGGGCTTTATGGTCATTTTCGGAGCACTGCTCATACAGATGTCGCTCGGCGCCATCTACGCATGGAATGTTTTTACTCCAACGCTCATAGAAGCCGGCTGGTCAACCGCTGACACACAGTGGCCTTTCACCATCGGTCTTGTAAGCTTCGCCGTGGTGATGGTCTATGCGGGACGGCATCTTTACAGCATTGGTCCACGGGCGCTCACAATTGCAGGAGGCCTGTTGCTCGGTTTCGGATATGTTCTTGCCGGACTGACTGGCGGCACATCATTTTGGGCGGTCGTGTTTGGTGTCGGCATCCTTGGCGGTGCAGGCATCGGCCTGGGATATGTCGTCCCCATTGCCGTTGGCATGCAATGGTTCCCGGACAAGAAGGGGTTGATCACCGGCATTGCTGTGGCGGGGTTTGGACTCGGCGCCATGATCTGGGTAAAACTCGCCGGTTCCTGGGGAAACCTCCTTAGCAGCTTTGGGATTGCCGATACATTCATCATCTACGGCGTGCTGTTTAGCATAACAGTCTTGATCGGTAGTCTGTGGATGCGGTTTCCAGCGCACTTCAAGCCACCTGCTGATGATACCTCCACAAGCCGGCACGACTTCAATAGTCGTGAAATGCGCCGCACGACCCAGTATTGGTCGATCTTTGCCACATTTGCAGTCGGCGCAACCGCCGGTCTGATGTGCATTGGTCTGATGAAACTGTTTCCCGGTAAGGCATTGGCCGCAGCTGGATTAAACAGCGCCGAGGCAAGCAGTATTGCGGGCACCGCCATGGTGGTGTTTGCACTGGCAAATGCTGCAGGGCGAATTGGCTGGGGGAAAATCAGCGATATGATCGGACATGCGGTCAATTGCGACCAAAATGGAAGGCGAACCTCTATTGCCGTGATGATGGCGTCACAGGGCCTGTTTGTCAGCATGTTTCCGTATGTTGCAGGGGAACCCATGCTCTTGATGCTGGCGGCGGCCCTCATCGGTTTCAATTTTGGCGGCAACTTCGCGCTGTTTCCGGCGATTACTACCGATACCTTCGGCCACAAATACTTTGGCCAGAACTACGGCTATGTATTCCTCGCATATGGCATCGGCGGCACCGTTGGACCCATGCTTGGCGGATACCTCGGCGATATGAACAACTTCACACTGGCGTTCATCATTACCGGCGTCATGAGCCTGATCGCGGCGGGGATCATCTCCACGGTGAAGATACCAAAGAAAAAGCCGCAGAAAGAAAATGAGATCCGGGCAAAGGAAACGCGTGGAATCCCGAATCCGGTGAGGGTGGATTAAAAGGTTGGCGGTAATTGACTCAGAATTGACTCATAATTGACTCAAGGAGCACTGAGGATAATTCGCCAGGGCCCGGGAGTCATGACACCTGTTCAGAAAAGGATTGGGTCGTGTAACGGGAGATTTTCAGGCTGTCGGACCAATAATCAACCGGCAGTCCGGCTTTGCGCTTCAATTGCTGCAGAAACTGGCGCGGCTCCGGCAGCGACTCCCATACACTGGGTAAAAATGTTCCTCTGTTGCCACCCGCTTCGAATATCAGTCCATCCTGTGACGGTCTCAGCTGACTGATCATATCCTCCTCATCACTGAAGCTAATGGCGCTCGGCTTGCCCAGCACCGAGACGCTGATCACGATGTCGGCAAGCTCATCGACACTCAGAGAGGGAAAACGCGGGTCGGAAAATGCCGCCGCCCTTGCATGCTCCGCAACATCGTTGACGAGGGACTGATAGGGTTGCAGTGTGCCGATGCAGCCGCGCAACGCACCATTTTTGTTGAGCGTCACAAAACATGCTCCCTGCCGCTGAAGTTGCTCATCATACGCATCGGCTTCGATTCTCATTGCATGACGATGCTGCAAGCCATACTGAATCGACTCGCGCGCAACCCTCAGCAACTCCTGCTGCTGATGCGGAGTTAATTCTTTACCAATTTCACTATTCATTTCAGCCATTCAGTTTGTCATCTCTCCTGATCCCTCGTCGATCGTACCTCGCTTCCCTCGGGATGACAGATCAAATTGCGATCTGCTTTTGATCTTCTTAAGATGTCCCCAATTGTAATATTCATTTCAGTAGAAGATATAGGATCCATAACCGACGACCTGGTCTCGAGGGCCTGCGGTATCGCCGGAATTGCGCACATCCAGCGTCATCTCCTGCAGCCCCTTCTCTGCCGCCACCTGCAGTAAACCTCGTACACCCTGGTAGCCACAGGCATCATTGGAACCGATACTGCTGTTGTCAAAGTGTTCGATCGCCTGCGTAGTTGCGTCATCAATCCGGCGGGCTGTCTGATAGTCGTGGTAATGGCTCAGATCCGAGCTGACCACGATCAGGGTCTCATCACCTCCCCACAGTTGACGCAGTACGGCCGCAACCTCCCCGGGTTCGACACTGCCGATTACCAGTGGCACCAGCGAAAAGTCACCAAGCACCTGCTGCAGAAATGGCAGCTGCACCTCGAGACTATGCTCCTGTTGATGCGCTGCATCAAACAGATCGACACCCACGAGTGACCTGATGGTTTTCTGATCCAGCGGAATGATGCCCAGGGGAGTTTCAAAATAGTCTGCGGAAGGCGCGGCGATACCGCGAAATCCCACCCTGTGATCAGGCCCCAGCAGTATCACACGCGTGATTGTTTCGGCGTGTTGCTGCAGCTGAGAGTATGCAGTGGCTGCCACAGGCCCTGAGTAGATATAGCCTGCATGGGGCTGGATCATCGCTTTTGGTTGAGGCG
>JAIVTC010000320.1:0-6736 GCA_048629055.1 Candidatus Bathyarchaeota archaeon | reverse complement strand
GCGGAATTTTTGTTTGTGGTTTTTGTTGCCACGTCGGGCGCATAGTGAACTATGTAACCAAAGTGGCGGCGAAAAGCACGGACAAAAAGGCAAGCGAGATTGGTATTTTAATAAATGCCTCATCCCTTACCCTCTCCTTGACAACTGAGTGCAGAGACAGTCTACTTGCGCTGACTCTTTTTATGCAAAAACAGGACTCTCATGTGGCGTAAGTTATTCCGACCAAAATGGCGGCATCGAAACCGGGATATTCGCGCTGAGGCTGTCCAACTGTTATCGGCTGACGATCCCAATCTTGTCGAGGTCGTTCGTCATGATGCGGATACCGGTATTCGCCGCCAGGTATTGCGGCGCATTACCGATATCACTCTGCTGCTTGATATTGCAGAGAGCGACAGTGACGCATCGGTATCCCGGGCAGCCGGCAGACGCCTCTGGTATCTGCTTGCACAGAGTGAAGATGCAACATCCGTAGAGCAGACTCTAAGCGTGCTGAAAGAGCATGGCTACAGTGAGATGGCGGAGTATCTGATCCGCCACAGCAAATCGGCCGAAGTGCGGCTGCAGGCGCTTGAAGAGATGCAGCGGCCCGCATTGCTCAGTGAGGTCGCACTCACAGATGCAAACACAAATATCCGCCTGCAGGCGCTGGAACGCATCTCCAGGCTCTCCACGCTGAAACGCATTGCGAAGGAGGCGCGCGGCAAAAACAAGCGCGTCGCTCGCCGTGCACGTGAACTGGTAGAGGAACAAACCTTACTGCAGGAGTTGCCGCAGCTGCAACTGCAGTTATGCGAGAAAATCGAACACCTTGCTTCACTTCAGCAACCGGATCAAACCATTTTGCATCAACTCCTCCAGCAGTGGGAAAAGGTTGATGCTGACGTCCCCCTCGAGCTGAAAACCAGATTCAGCAACGCGCAACTGCAGATCAGCAAATCCATCGATGAATCGCGAAACAGCAAGGCGCAGCAGGATCATCAGCGCGAACTCTGCGCGCAGAGCGATGCTCTGCTGCTTGATTTAGAGCAGAATGCCAGTGCGCCGTCACTAAACCTCAATGAAGTGGAGGCTGCTGAATGGATGCTAAATAACAGCTGGCAGCAGCTTGAAGAGGATCTTGACGCCGTCAACCCTGCACTCAAGAGTCGTTTTGCCGAGTCGCAGCAGAGACTTGCACAGCGCCGCCGGCAAATTGATCAGAATCGCAAGCAGAATGCTCAACAACACGCCATCATTGCGGATATGCAGAGCCTCGCCGCAAGCGATGCTCAGCTGACAGCGTCCCGTGTAAAGGCCATTGAATCCCGCTGGCATGCACAGAGATCGAAGCCGGACGCCGAGATGGAGAATCATTTCCACCAATATCTCTCTCAGGCTAAACAACGTCTGCAGGCAAACATTGACTCTGCAACACAACTTGAAGCCGAGCTGGATCAGCACCTCCAACAGCTTGAGCATGCGCTGGAGCAGGGGCAATTGAATGCCGCAGGCGCCGCCCGCAGCAAAGCCAATCACCTCCTGAAGAGACTGGAGAAGCTGGCGACAGCACAGCTGCGCCAACGCAAGGCATCCTATCATCGACTGCTGGGGCGTTTCTCGGAACTGCAGGACTGGCAGCGCTTCGGCAGCGATCACGTACGTGAAGACCTGATCAGCGAAATGCAACAGCTGATTCAATCAGGACTGCCGGCAAGAGAACTCGCGAAAAGTGTGCGTGATCTGAGAAACCAGTGGCGCCAGCTGGATCGCAAAGGCGGCCCTGCTCCGGAGGCAATCTGGAATAAATTTAATGAGATCGCCGGGCAGGCTTATACCCCTGTCATTGAAGATCAGCAACGGCATCAACAGGAGCAACGGCAGGCGGCACAGCAACGTATCGAATTCTGTGAACTGCTCTCCAAAGAGTATGCGCAAATAGAGTGGTCCACTCCCGACTGGCCGGTAATTGATAAACGCATACAGGAGGCGCGAAAACAGTGGCGCAAGCTGGGTGGTATCGATTCCAAAGCCTGGAAAAAGCTCAACCAGCGCTTTATCGATGCCCTCAAACCTTTTGACAAACAGCTTGAAGAGGTGCGTAAATCTGAAATAGCGCGCCGTGAACGCCTCATCAAGCTGGTACAGAGGCTTGCCGAGGAGTCCGATATCGACATAGCCATCCAGCAGGCCAAGGCTGCACAGACAGGCTGGAGGCCACTCGTCAGCGCCAGCAAGCAGGAGGAACGGCTGTTATGGAAACAGTTTAAAGCTGCAACCGATGCTGTTTTTGCACGCCGCACCGCGGTGCATGAAAGCGAACAGCAGCAGCAGCAGGCAAATACCTCTGCTAAAACAGCAATCTGTGAAAAGCTGCAGCAGCTGATCACCACAGAGCATGAAAACTGGTCGGCGGCTCGCAGCGAGCGTGACCAACTGATCGATGAATGGAAAACCATCGGCCCGGCTTCCCGCCAGCAATACAAATCACTGCAGCAGAAATTCAATCAACTCACGCGTGCGTTTGATGCGGCGGAAACTGCAGCTTCCATCAGGCAGGAGCGCAACCATCTTGAACTGCTGCTGCAAAAAGCCGAACTGTGCGACCGGATGGAGCAGCAACTGTGTAGCCAGGACGCAGATATCACCACGCTGAGTGAGCAGTGGTCTGCACTGCCGGCACTGCAGACAGCGATTGAATCACGCATGCAGAGACGCTGTCAGCACATCATTGATGCAGCATCGAATGGGAGTGATGCCATCGAGCAACTGTGCGCTCAACGCAGCGGTAATCTGCAACACAGCCTGCAACTATGCCTCGAAATGGAAGTGCTCCTCGATATCGACTCTCCCGAAGCCTTCCATGAGCAACGCCGGCAATGGCAACTCACCCACCTCTCCAGCGCCATGACAGGCGGGCTCGCTCAAAACGGAAGTTCAAGCAAAAATGCCAGACAGCTTCTCGAGGAGAGTTGCGTCAATGGTCCGCTTCCGCAAGAGGAGGTCGACACGATCAGACAAAGAGAGCGAAATATCGTTGCCGCCCTGCTCGAGTGATAGTGATATACTCCCAGGCGTTTTTGTGAACTTTCAAAACAATGATCCGGGGCTGAAAAAATCGCCCTTAATTGACAAAATGGAGCAATATAGATGCTAAACAAAGTTATTCTGGGCCTGGCGGCTCTTCTTCTCATGAGCAGTGGCGCCGTTTTTGCTGAAGAGGCAGCTACGAAGGAGAAAACCGAAGCTGCAGCTCCCGCCGCGGAGAAAGCTGCAGAGCAAAAACTTCCGGAGGGAGCAGAACAATTCAAGGACTGGATCAAAGAGTGTGAAAAACTCAAGGATCCCGAGGGCAAGGAGATCGAACTCTGCCAGATTTCCCAGACGCTCGTCAATAAAGAGATCAATCAGCCGATGCTGAAAGTTTCTGCCGGCTATGTTCCCGGCAAGAAAGATGCGGTCATGATCATCACCCTGCCGCTGGGAGTCATCCTGCCACCGGGCGTTCAGCTCACGGTTGGCGAGGGCAAGGCCGCCAGGGTGCCAATCACGACCTGTCTGCCACAAGGCTGTCAGGCCGGCGCCCAACTGGACAAGGAGTTCACAGAGCGTCTGAAAAAAGGGGATAAAATGATCGTTACATTCCTGGGCCCTGATGGCAAGCAAGTCAATGCGCCAATCTCACTCTCAGGCTTTACCGCCGGCATCGAGAGCATTAAGCCCAAGTAACACAGTTTCAACCCTGAACCGTGACCGTCACCCGCCGCTGGTGGGGACGGTGGCGGTGCTCCCACAGATAGACCCCCTGCCAGGTTCCAAGCGCCAGCCGCCCCTGCGTCACCGGAAGCGTTAAATCCATACCGGTCAGTATCGAGCGCACATGCGCCGGCATATCATCCCCCCCTTCGTCCACATGGATGAACATGGGATCTCCATCCGGCGCCAGCCGCAGCATAAAAGTCTCCAGATCCCTGCGCACATCCGGGTCGGCATTTTCACACAGGATCAACGAAGCGCTGGTGTGATGCAAAAAAACATGGCACAGACCGTTATCAACCCCTGACTCCGCCACCACGGCCGCAATCTCTGCCGTGATATTTGCTGTACCGCGTCCCTGTGTCTGGAAGTGCAGCTGTTGCTGGTAACTCGTTGTCATGTGAACACTCCTCTGGCTAATGCCGTATTGACAGGCCATTCGACCGATGAGATCCCTCTCACAATAACTCCATCATTTTTACGCTCACTCTTCAAAAATCCGAGTTACTTCGTCAAGCAATGCCGGCAGCTTCTCCTCAACAACACTCCAAACCAGGCGGTTATCCACCTGTGCATAGCCGTGTATGAGGATATTGCGAAAAGCAATTATTCTTTGGTATTCAGTAATTCTTCCCGCGAGATCAGGACTGATTTTACTGAGTCGATTCAACGCTTCGCCGATAATCTCGAACTGGCGCTCAACCGCAGCCCGCAGCATCTCATCCACTCGATAAGTGGAGAAATTTTTCTCATGGACAAAGGACTCAATGCGTTCTGCAGCAATACGAATATCGTGCAGTAGCGTTTTTTCTTCAAGCCGCATACAGTGTCTCCCTCTCATTGGCAATACGCTCAATGAAGTAGGGATTATCGAGTGCATCGATGGAGAGCAGATCCACCGGATGTTCGAGCAGGGATTCCAACGCCTCACGCAAGCCAAAGTAGTCATCAAAATAACTGCTGCTCAATACCGGATCAATCTCGACAAGCAGATCAAAATCACTGCGCTGTGAGTCAAAATCTTCACGCACTGCAGAGCCAAAGACCTCAAGACGACGAACATGGTATTTTTTACACAAGGCCTTCAATCCGACCCTGTTTTTATACAATAATAAATTTTGCATAACTGATTTCCCCTGTAGACATTGCTCTCCAGATTGTAAACGATCTATCAGATTGAGGTGCCAACCATATTCATACACCTCCGTTATCACCTTATCCAGAACATGCAGTTTTTAATATGTTAGCTATTGAAACATTACGCTATCATAACGTGGAGTCTGTTTTCTACCAGGACAGCCCAAATATCCCACAGATTTTTTCAAGTACAGGAGATTGACGGCGGCTAATTCACAATCACTGCAGGAGTTATCGGTCACCACGCTGAAAGGCGTCGGGCCGCGCATTGCCGAGCGTCTGGCGGGGCTTGGCATCGAGAGTGTTCAGGACATCCTGTTTCACCTGCCGCTGCGCTACCAGGATCGCACCCGTGTCCACCCGCTTGGCGCCGTGCGTCCCGGCGAGCATGTGGTGATCGAGGCGAGCGTCGATCATGTCCAGATTCGCTTTGGACGCCGCCGCTCGCTGCTGGTGCAGGTCAGCGACGGCAGCGGCACACTGACGCTGCGTTTCTTCTATTTCTCCAATGCGCAAAAAGAGTCCTTTCGACAGGGGGTGCGGCTGCGCTGCTTTGGCGAGATTCGCAATGGACCCGCCAGCTATGAGATCGTACATCCCGAGTACACTCTGCTCAAAGATGACCAGGAAGTTCAGGTTGATGAAACCCTGACTCCTGTTTACCCCTCCACCGAAGGGTTGCAGCAGCGCACCTGGCTTGAATTGACCAAACAGGCTCTGGCGCTGCTCGAAGAGGGCGCCCTGTTAACCGAACTGCTGCCGCCATCTCTCGACCCGCTGCTTTCACAGCCGCTTGCCAGGGCGCTGCAGTTGCTGCATCGTCCGCCTCCCGACATCTCGCTGGAGGATCTGCAGGAAGGTGCACATCCCGCACAGCAGCGCCTGGTCTTCGAGGAGCTTCTCGCCCATCAGCTGAGCCTGCTGCAGATGCGCGAGCAACAGCGCCAACATCTTGCACCTGCCATCGATGCGCTGGCGCCTCTTGCTGATCAGTTACTGAACGATTTACCATTCTCTTTGACAGCCGCCCAACAGCGCGTGCTCGATGAGATCATCGCCGACATGACCCGGCCCCATCCGATGCAGCGCCTGGTGCAGGGGGATGTCGGTTCCGGCAAGACTATTGTTGCCGCCCTGGCTGCACTGCAGGCGATCAGCAGCGGCTATCAAACCGTGATCATGGCGCCGACCGAATTGCTTGCCGAGCAGCATCTCAACAGCCTGCGGCAGTGGCTGGAACCACTGGATGTTGCGTTAGTGTCGCTGTCGGGAAGCCACAAGGGAAAGGCGCGTTCACAGCGCCTGGAGCAGATTTCCAGCGGCGAGGCGCGCCTGATTATCGGCACGCATGCACTCTTTCAGAGTGACGTGGAGTTCCATTCGCTTGGCCTGGTGGTCATCGATGAACAGCACCGCTTCGGCGTGCATCAGCGTCTGGCGCTGCGGCAGAAGGGTGAGGCCGAAGGGCTGCTGCCGCACCAGTTGATCATGACAGCCACGCCGATCCCACGCACCCTGGCCATGACGGCCTATGCCGATCTCGATCTCTCTGTCATCGATGAACTTCCCCCGGGACGGATTCCAGTCACGACGGTGGTGCTCTCCGACAGCCGCCGGGATGAGGTCATCGAGCGTGTGCTGCAGGCATGTCAGCAGGGCAGACAGGCTTACTGGGTATGTACCCTGATCGAGGAGTCTGATGCACTGCAGGCACAGGCAGCAGAAGATACAGCGCAACAACTGCAACAGCAGCTTGACCGATTAAACATCGCACTGGTGCACGGGCGCATGAATGCGACGCAAAAAGAGGCGGCCATGACTGCCTTCAAAGCTGGAGAGATTGATCTGCTGGTCGCCACAACCG
>JAIVTC010000319.1:0-6270 GCA_048629055.1 Candidatus Bathyarchaeota archaeon | reverse complement strand
TCGGTCTCCAGCTGGATTTCACGCATCTGCTGTACTTGCAACTGATCTTCTTCGTGGGTTGCAAGCTTTGCCTGCTCGATAGCACCGTCGTGATTTACAATCTTCTCCTCATTCTCTGCCGCAATGGCTACCAGCTGCTCCTTCAGTTCACGCTGGCGCGATGCCATTTCGGCGCGCTCTGCAGAACGCGCACTGCGTTCCGCATGCAATTCTTCCCGAACACTGTCAATATCAACCCGGGCAGCGTCACGTTCATTCCTGAACTCCGCGTTTGTCTGGTCCAGTTTCTTGCGCAACCGGTCTACCTGGCCCTGGAGTTCACGCTCCATTTCATTCTTGCGGGTTAAATCATCATGGGCCTTCTCAAGCGACTGCTCGTATTCCTGCTGCATGGCACTGTCTTGCTCATCGCGCTGTCCGAGCAACTGCTGCAGCTCTTCTTTCTGCTGGCTGATCTCCAGCGCTTCCTGCCGAGTCCCGGCCATTTCATCCTGCATGCCATTCAACTGCTCAAGCCTGGCAGCAGCTTGCAGATTGACCTCTTCAAGCTGCAGCCGCATGGTTTCCAACTGATTTTCCAGCGCCTGCGTCTGTTCATCGGCGCCACCGGTTACACTCACAAGCTGCTCATTTAATACATCGATCTTATGCTGCGTGTCTGCAGCAATATCCTTTTCCTCACCCAGGCTCTTCTGCAAGCTGTCACGCTCATGCTGCATGGCTGCAAGCTCATCCAGCTTTTCCTGCATATCGGACTGGTCACAGGCATTGCTCTCGCTGGCCTGCTCAAGCTGCTGCTGCAGCTCTTTAACACGCTGCTGTGTCTCTTCATGTGCAGACATGAGCCGGGCCCGCTCCCCGTCCCATTCTTCTATTTGCCGGTCCAGCGCCTCAACCGCCGTCTGCTTGTCAGCCTGCAGGTTGTTTATTGTTTCCTCCTGCTGGCTTATGCTGACTTCCAGGCGCCTCGCATCACCCTGCGATGTTGTCGCTGAATGTTCGTGCTCTTCAGCATTCCTTTCAAGTTGCTGCCTGTCCTGCTCATATTGCTTCGTCAGCTCATCTATTTTCTGTTCGAGCGAGGCTTGCTGCTCATGCGCCCCGGCCAGCTCAGACTCAAGCCGGGCCTGCAGTTCACGCAGTTGCTCATCGGCACTGGAGGTCGCACTTGCAAGCTGCCCGTCTAACTCATCGATTTTCTGCTGCCGGCCTGCAACATCATCTGCTGCCGCAGCCAGCTGCTGCTGCAAACTGTCACGCTCGTTCTGCACGGCTTCCAGCGCTTCCTGTATACCGGACTGGTCACGGCTATTGCTCTCGTGGACCTGTGCAAGCTGCTCCTGCAGCTCTGCAATACGCTGCTGCGTCTCTTCATTCGCGGACATGAGCCGGGCCCGTTCCCTGTCCCATTCCTCTGTTTTCCGCTTCAGCATCTCAGCCGCCTGCTCACTTGCGCTATCATGCTCATGCTTTGCCAGCTCATCCATTTGCTGTTCTAGCGACACTTGTTGTTTATGTGCCAGCGCAAGCTCGGATTCCAGCTTCTGCTTTTCTTCATGCAGTGTACTGATCTGTTGCTCGAACCCGTCATTACTGGTTGTAACTTCCGGGGCTGCCTGTGAACTTTCTGGCAAATGATGGAGGATGTTTTCCGGTATGGCGCGTAATCCATCTTCAAGAACATAGACATCAAATCCCTTGTGACTCAGGATAAATGCCGCAGAAGTACTGTACTGACCGCTATCACAACAGAGCATGTAAGCAACATTGAAGATCAGGTCGTGCATTTCCCGGCGTACAGAGGAAAGCGGAATATTGACACTGTCCTCGATGGCGCTGCTGTCATATTCTTCAGCGGTTCTGACATCCACCCAGACGGCACCTGCATCGACCATCTGTGCTGCTTTTTCATAATCGACATAACGCACCAGCGGTTTTTGCAGGAGTTCAACGAAGTCCTGCTTGGCAAGGCGCATTAAGACGCCATCCGTCAACATGGATACCGTGGCATTACGTTTTACATCCAGCACCAATGCCTCTTCACCGAAACAGTCACCATCCGTCAACTCGGCCAGCAAACTGTCTTCCGCTTGCGGTGTATCCTTGCGGGTGACTGCACACTTGCCGCTTTTAATGGTGTAGAAACTGTCCCCGGGGTCACCCTGGCGGATGACTGTGGCCCCCGCCTTGAACCGGACGGCGTCCATCTTCAATAGCAGCTGCTGAATGGTTGCCGGTGGTATTTTCTCGAATGCCTGGGACTGAAGCATCCGTGTCATCCAGTCTTCGTCCTTGTTGGCGCCGATCGCGACCGCCTCGGCATCATTTGACTGGTCCCAGGAGAGAAATGCGTCCAGCAGGCTGGAGTCAATACGGGCAACGACACACTTCTTCAGCGCCTTGGCTGACAAAATACGTGGCTGCGCGTTGGCGATCGGAAAACGGCTTTCATCAGAGCCGGCCTTGATGGTGCCGGATGAGTTTTGCTTGTCGTCAAGCAGGTCAATTTTCCCGCCGAGCAGAAAAACCGTCTGCTTATCGCGCGCATCAATACGGAACAGGTAACTGCCCTCGCGCACCTCTTCTACAACGATTTTCCCCGATATCTCTTCAAAACGCGCCTGGGACAGCGTATTTAGCGGCACAAGCTCACGCAATATCTTCTTTTCAGCAATTTTTTTAGCTGCACTCATGTTTCAGACCAGTCTCCAGCGTGTCGATGATGGGCGTCTTCAACAGACAACAGGAATCTGTGAAGATATTTACCCGCACCCCGTTTATCGGCTGCTGATGGTCAAAATTGAATTTACTATCAGACAGATATATGACGCCAGCCAGAGGCTGGACAGGGGCGTACAACAACCGCTGAAAACAGCGCAAACAACCCGGATTTGAGTCCTGCGGGGCCGCGCGCAAACAGCTGCGGATTACCGGTGAAGAACAATAAAAGAAGGATTATCAACCGCTTGTACCGCCCAGCCTGGAGGCTGGTCACGGCCTCCCGGAGATGCAATGGCTGCTATCCAGCGGCATGCACCTGCCGTTTCCAGCTGCCACGCATGCAGCATCACAGGGAGCGCCATCATGCTGACATCCCGGCGCCGCAGGCAGGCGAACTCGTACAGATACCCCGGGCACCCACCGGTAAGACGCCGTGCCGGCAACAGCAGGAAGGTCAACAGAGGTTCATGAAATACTACTATAGAAGGCATTTGACGCGTTCAAAAAGACTTTAACATTTAGTTTATTGCGCTATCTTACGCGTGCTAATTCAGTCAACACTTACAGAGGAGCTCCATCGAATGGCTGCAAAGAAAAAAGCGACAGTGAAAAAGAAGACAACCGCAAAGGCTGCAAAGAGACCAACAACCAAGTCAGAAACACTTACTTATATTGCTGAAGACACCGGTTTCACGAAGCGGGAAGTTGCTTCGGTTTTCGATTCACTCACCGCCCTGATCAAGCGTGACCTCGGCAGGAGAGGCCCGGGTGTTTACACGGTTCCTGGCCTGATGAAAATCAAGGTCGTACGCAAGCCAGCGACCAAGGCACGCAAGGGTGTGAATCCGTTCACCGGCGAAGAGATGATGTTCAAGGCAAAACCTGCACGCAACGTGGTCAAGGTTCTCGGGCTTAAAGGCCTGAAAGAAATGGTCTGATACAAGCGGGATAAATATATGAGAACGGGGCCCTGATGTGGCCCCGTTTTTTTGCCTACAGCAAGGCTGCGAAGCGGCCTTGTAGTTCAAGTCGCGGGAGGCATGGCTGCGAAGCGGCCATGTAGAAAAAGAGGAGCGACTCTCTGAAGCTGCGCATGTACTTTCAATAGCCACCCTGCTGTAACTTCATTCGAATGAAATCACGGTGCGGGACATGAAGCAGACCGGCAACCTTCCTGACCAGATGTTGCTCATGTGAACCGGCATGGCCATCGGCAAAAGAAACCTCCCATAACATCCTGATAACCTCTGTCCTCTCCTCGAGGCTGCATTCATCGACAATCAGGCGGGTAAACGGATGCAATGAAGTAGCCTGCTTTGCGTCTCGCTCTGCCACCTCGGCAATTTCACGGGCCTGTGCGGGTGAAATGGCATGCTGCGCTTCGATAATGCGCTCTATCGTCTGGCGTTCTTCATTCGAAATGCCATCTTCCGAGCGCGCCACTTCCATCAACAAAACAGCGACAGCCATACGCAGGGCCTGCTCACGTCCTGCCTGATCATCCTCGGGGACGCGGGTATATTTCTTCAGCAGGACCTGGATGGTTGTTATCATATTAGTTGGTTGGCCTGCCGGAGTGATACACACCCTGCACAAAGCCGTCAAAGAACTCATCGACAAGGGGATGATCAACAGGCTCAAGCGATTCATCACCGGCCAGGTTGCGCTCCGCTACATAGGTTTCATTTTGTGCATCATGCACCAGCACGTGATACCAGGGCTCATCTTTCGGTGGACGGCTTTTGGCAATATCCTCATACCATTCATCCGAACCCAGGAATACCGGGTCCACATCTATAATCACGCCACGGTAGGCAAACAGCTTGTGATGGATGCACTGACCGATTGAGAATTTCGCCTGTTTCATACTGATAGAGTCCTCTGTATACCTGTTAATTCGACCATGACTGTAATAACAAGTTCGCCTGTAACAACGAGATACGTATAATGCACACCTTTATGAAAGAAGAACTTACCATAGTACAGCACAGGGTCATCACCATGCAGTACTCACTCTGCAATACAGATGGGGTCATTATACGTGAGGCCAGCGGTGAACCGGTTAGCTACCTGCATGGTACCGGCGCACTGCCCGCCCGGCTTGAGCAGGAGCTGGAGAACCACGGGGTTGGTGACATCGTTACTGCCCGGCTGCTGCCTGATGACGCCTTTGGCAAACGCGATCCCGACCTGGTCCATGAAGTACCGTTAAGCGAACTACCCGCAGAAGAGAATATCGAGGTGGGTGGAAAAATAACCGGTACCGATGAAGAGGGTGTTGAGGTAATTTTTGCGATCACCGATATCAGGGATGATATCGCCTACCTGGACGGCAACCATCCCCTGGCAGGTCAATCGCTGCTATTCGAGGTCGAAATCCAGGGTATCCGTGCTGCGACAGAGGAGGAGATCCACAGCGGGAAAATAGTTAGCCCGCATATCTCACGGGATTGACGAGTCCTCGCCACCCCGTAAGATATGCGGGCTGATTTACCTGTCATAGCGGAACCGGGTTCCCTGATAATACAACTGAATACCGTCCGGCTGGATTTTTTCCAGCCTCGCCCCGCTGTCCAGCGTATCACCTTCAACAAACTTGCGCAGGTCAACCAGTATAAAACGCCGTGATGGATCATCAGCATAGACGTGCACATCCATCTGCGGCGGATCGAAGCCACTCCTGAATTCCAGTGACAGTTCATTCAATTCCGGAATCTCCGGCTCGCTGCGCTGCACAGTGCTGGCTTGCCGAGTGAGCGGCGCCCTGCTTGCTGCCGCTGTCGCCACGTTCCCGGAATCAGCCGTTGCTGTGCGGGGTACTGCAACGCTTGCCGGTTTGCGCTCAACCACGGCAGGCACCGGCTGGCGCGGCTCTGTTATCAGCTTGCGTTCCGGCCGCAGCAACGGCTTGAGCGGCACGGGCTTTGGCGGCACTGGCTTCGTGAGTACTTTGTGTTGCGGCGCTAGATCAGGTATATGACTGCGTATGCCGGGCTTGCCTTGCACCTGCACCGGCACGCTCTCGCTGCCATCATCACGGTTGAACAGAAACGAAAGTAACACACCATTAATCAGCAGCAGCCCGATGGCCGCCCATAACCAGTAACGGGTGCGGCCGCCACGGCGCCGGCTCCAGTGCGGTGTTTCCAGGTCAGGCACATCGCCAATGCTGCGCTCCTGGTCTGCCTTTCTCAGTGCATCAAGAATATATGACATGGGATAGCAACTCAGGATTGTCCGGTTGACAGGCGCGGGATACCCGCCGGACTGGATTTCGAATTGAGATGAATAATGGTATTTTTACCCATCACGCCATCGACGACCAGACCGCGACTACGCTGAAAATCCAGTAAATGCTTTTTCAGGGGATAATCGAAGAACGTGGGGTTACTGGCAGGTATCTTTACACCCTGTGCCACTTCGAGTTGTTTACGCAGCCATTTGACATCCTCGGCATGATTCCCTTCCCTTAGAAACAGCCTCCCGCCCGGGGGTCTCTGCAGCAACAGGGAATAGTCGCCATACCAGAAATGGTCCACCTGGCCGACT
>JAIVTC010000318.1:0-5041 GCA_048629055.1 Candidatus Bathyarchaeota archaeon | reverse complement strand
GGGTTTTGCACAGACGAAGAGTATCAGCGATTTCTGAAACGCACGCCTGCTGTTGAACAGGCGATTGTCGATGATGGCATTATCCTGCTCAAATACTGGTTCGAAGTGAGTCAGGAGGTCCAGGCCGGGCGTTTTCAGAAACGCATCGATGACCCGTGCAAGCAGTGGAAGCTCAGCCCTATGGATTTGACGGCGCAGCAAAAGTGGGATGAGTATACTGAAGCAAAAGATAAAATGTTCCTGGCTACAGACAGCAAGCATGCTCCCTGGTTTGTGGTCAATTCAGATGATAAAAAAACAGCCCGCCTGAACTGTATTTCTCACCTGCTGAGTCAGATTCCTTATGAGGAGATACCCTTTAGCAAGCCTGTAATCAAAAAAAGCAAGGGTCGAAAATACACTCCCATTGACTATGAATTCAATGTTGTCCCGGAGAAATATTGATTGGAGTAGTTTGGCGGCTACTGAGGTAACTTCTCATGGACCAACTCCACGAAAAGCTCTTTCACTGTAGATTTGACTCTCCGATGCAACGAGTTGTAATGTTTTGCTATCAGGGTGTCGCGGATTCACAACGAATATGCTCTCCAAACCCGCAGGAACAGCGGCGCTAGGGACAATCAGTAGCTCGTTTTCAATAGCTTGTAACCACGTCGAACCCAATCGCTGGGTTGAGGCAGGGTATGGGAAACGGTTCCAGTCAGCAGGAAGGTCATCTATGCCCATAGAATCGCTACCTACTCTTTCGGCTAACTCATAAATTCCCAGGCGGTAAGATGGCGGCACTAGTTTGGGTGACGGTAGATAATTCGCCATTTCCAGCATAGCCACGGATGCCGAAGAGGCGAAATAAAGTACGGGTATTCCGGGAAGATTCCAGCGAGCACCATCCCTATAGCTGGCCCCCAGTCCCTGGAAGTTTTCCAGGAAGGCTTGCGGGGCAATCTTGTAGAGACGCATCAGGCAAACTCGCCATATTCAATTTTACTGAGCGCCCCCTGCACCATCTTGCGTCCTTCAAAGGTGTCGCATAAATCAATGGGAACCTGATCCCCCAGGGCCGGTATTGAACACTCAAGCCACTGCAATGCTTTTTCCGTGTCGCCAAACACACTGGTAGCCTTTGAGAATAGTCTCAGCGTATCCAAAATCCCCTCTGACTGGGATTGGGTCAGGGCCTTTCTGCGATAAAAACGGTTTAAGTTGCCAGTGGTTGTCTCCAGCAGGCGAACAAACAACTCCCGATGCCCCAGTTTTACTACCGCCTGTTTTAATACATTGCCAGGAAGCCCTTTCCTGGTGAGAGTAATAAAGAGGGTGCGATCTGAAAATAGAGCTTCAGGCAGCACAATTCCTTCGATTGTTGGGTATTCAGTTGAAGCAGTTATCCGGGACGGCGTCATAGAGGAGCTCCTTAAGTTCATCATCCAATTACATTCAGCATACCATCATTTTGATTCACGCAATACATCAAAATGACCTGGGATGCTGTAATGTCAGACATGCCAGTTCTCTATAGCTAAAAAACTTACTGCGCAGTGTATTCCGGAAGTAAAGAATCCACCCCCAGAGGGGCAGATCACCTGATCTCGACGATTCTACTTCGACCCCCGGTTTCAGCACCAGTCGGCTACATACTCCTCAGCACTTCAATATAGTTGGCCCGTTCGTAGGCTGCCGGGTCAGCGGCATGCTGCTGGCTGACGGAGCCTTTCAGTTGTTCGACGGATTCATACTCGTGCTCTTCCATCCACTGCTGCATCTGCTCGAGGATCGTTCCCAGGTGTTCCGGTGAGTTTTTCAGCAGGACGGCGCACAGGTGGGTGACATCCGCACCGGCGAGCAGCAGTCGCATGGCATCGTCCGCGTTATGGATGCCGCCGGTTGCCGCCAGGGTCAGATCGACCTTGTTGTGCAGCATGGCGATCCAGCGCATTGCCAGCAGTGATTCCCCGGAGTGGGAGAGCTGCAGCTGCGGCGTCACATCGAGACTCTCCAGGTCAATCCCGGGCTGGTAGAAGCGATTGAACAGCGACACGCCGTCGGCGCCGGCTGATTCAAGACGCCTGACCATATTGGCGACCGAGCTGAAGTAGGGCGATATCTTGACGATCACCGGAATTTTGAGGCAGCATTTGACCGCCTTGAGGGTGTCGATATAGCGTTGCTCCACCTCTTCACCACTCTCATCGATATCAGCGGCGACATAGTAGACGTTGAGCTCGAGCGCATCGGCGCCGGTTTGCTGGATTTCGAGGGCATGATCGACCCAGCCACCAGCCGAGACACCGTTGAGGCTGGCAATGACAGGAATATCCAGCGACTGTTTGAGCAGGTTCAGCTGCGCCAGGTAGTTGTCGATGATTGAACCGTGCTGCTCCGGAAAGGGGCGGTAGCTATCGGCTTCAGCATGTCCGATATCCTGGTTGTGCAGGAAAGTATCGAAAAGCTCATCTTCGGCACGAATCTCCTCTTCGAACAGGGAGTACATGACAAGGGCCGATGCACCCGCATCCTCCAGACGTTTTGAAGTGTCAAGATTGCGTGACAGCGGTGAAGCGGACGGCACCAGCGGGTTTTTCAGTGTCAGTCCGAGATATTGTGTTGATAGATCCATCACTCTTCCTCCGGGAGTTGTGTGAGTACGGCTTCTTTCTTAAAATCGATATCGGCAAGCTGTTTATAGAGGTCGAATTTTGCCCGCGCCTGTTCCCCGGACTTGCGCATAAACTCCTCGGCCTGTTCGGGATGCGTACGGCGCAGCATACTGAAACGGACCTCGGTGTCGGCAAACTCGTTGAATGCAATCGAAGGCTCTTTGGAGTCGAGCTGCAGAGGGTTTTCTCCCTTCCCGGCACGACGCGGGTCGAAGCGGAACAGCTGCCAGTGACCTGATTTAATGGCCAGATCCTGCTGTTTCAGGTTGTTTTTCAGATCGATGCCATGGGCGATGCAGGGGCTGTAGGCGATGATCAGCGAAGGCCCGGGATAGGCTTCCGCCTCCATGAAGGTGCGCAGCGTTTGCATATCCTTGGCGCCGAATGCTACATGGGCGACATAGACGTTCTCATAGGCCATGGCGATCATGGCGAGATCCTTCTTATGAGAGCTCTTGCCGCTGGCGGCGAATTTGGCGACGGCGCCCAGGGGGGTGGCCTTGGATGCCTGGCCGCCGGTGTTGGAGTAGACTTCGGTATCCAGCACCAGGATATTGATATCGCGTCCCGAGGCCATCGCGTGGTCCAGGCCGCCGAAGCCGATGTCGTAGGCCCAGCCGTCGCCGCCGATGATCCACACGCTCTTTTTTACCAGGTAGTCTGTCAGGTTGAGCAGTTCACGGGCGGTCTGACTATCCAGTTTTTTCAGGGCGTCGACAAGGGTTGCAACCCGCTGACGCTGTTCATAAATGCCGACTTCATCCGACTGGTCGGCATCGAGAATCTGCTGCACCAGCTCCTGGTCCAGCTCTTCACGCAGTTGCTGCAACAGGATTTTGGCGTGCTCGCAGTGCTGATCGACAGCAAGGCGGAAACCCAGTCCAAATTCTGCATTATCCTCGAACAGCGAGTTGTTCCAGGTGGGACCGCGCCCATCTTCATTGGTGGTATAGGGGGTGGTCGGCAGGTTGCCGCCGTAGATCGAGGAGCAGCCGGTGGCGTTGGCGATCATCATGCGGTCACCAAACAGCTGGGTCGCCAGTTTGATGTAGGGGGTCTCGCCGCAGCCGACGCAGGCGCCGGAGAACTCAAACAGCGGCTGCGCCAGCATCGAGCCTTTCATGGTGCGCCACTTGACCTGGTTGCGGTCAAACTCGGGCAGTTTGAGAAAATAATCCCAGTTGATGCGTTCCTGCTCACGCAGTTGGGGCGTATAGGGTTCCATATTCAGCGCCTTGCGGTTTGCCTGGCTCTTGTCCTTGGCAGGGCAGATCTCGACGCATAAACCGCAGCCGGTGCAATCCTCCGGCGCCACCTGGTAGACGATGTGCGTATTCTCCGGGAACTCCCTGCCCTTGATCTTGACCTGTTTGAAACTCTCAGGCGCATCACTGGCCGCATCGGCTGGAAAAGCCTTGCTGCGGATGGCCGCGTGGGGGCACACAAAGGGGCACTTTCCGCAGTGGATACAGAGCTTCTCGTCCAATACCGGAATCTGCAGCGCCAGGTTGCGCTTCTCCAGGGCGGCGGTTCCCAGCGGCCAGGTGCCGTTGTCCGGCAGCAGGCTGACCGGTAGTTGGTCGCCGCGCTCGGCGATGAGTTCGAGCGTCACTGATTTGACGAATTCGGAAGCGCGTTGAGGAATGCTGTCTGCCTGTGCGGCGCTGCTGCTGGTCTCTGCAGGGATGGAGACTTCATGCAGATTCGCCAGCGCGCTGTCGATGGCCTTGAAGTTGCGTTCGACAATGCGGCGCCCCTTGAGACCGTAGGTTTTTTCGACAGCGACCTTGATTTTATTGATCGCTTCATCTTTGGGGAGAATTCCGGAGATGGCGAAAAAGCAGGTTTGCATGACGGTATTGATACGTCGTCCCATGCCGGACTCCTCGGCGACGCTGTAGGCGTCAATCACATAGAGACGCAGGTTCTTGTCGATGATTTGCTGCTGCACCTTGTGCGGCAGTCTCTCCCAGATGGCGTCGGCTCCATGCCGGGCATTCAGCAGGAAGACGCCGTTTTGCGCCGCCTTGTCGAGCATGTCATAGCGCTCCAGGAAAAACGGCTGATGACAGGCGACGAACTCCGCTTCATTGTCGCTGATCAAATAAGTTGAGCGGATGGGGTCCGGGCCAAAGCGCAGATGGGAGACCGTCACGGCGCCCGCCTTCTTGGAGTCATAGACGAAATAGCCCTGGGTGTAGAGATCGGTCTCCTCGCCGATGATCTTGATGCTGTTCTTGTTGGCGCTGACGGTGCCGTCACTGCCTAGTCCATAGAAGAGGCAGCGAGTCACATTTTCATTGGCATCAGTGACAAAACTTGCATCCCACTCCAGGTTGGTGAAAGTGACGTCATCGTGGATGCCGACGGTAAAGTGGTGTTTC
>JAIVTC010000317.1:0-2339 GCA_048629055.1 Candidatus Bathyarchaeota archaeon | reverse complement strand
ATGATTGCCAGGCTGAATCAGATGTATATGGGTAACTTCTCAAAAAGCCCGTACATTGTTCGAGACGGTGTAGGATGCTGCTGAGGAACGAAGCGCATCGATCACGGATTCACTCGACAGATGCGCTTCGCAAGCTCAGCAGCATCCTACATAATTGCTGTCTTGCACGGGGTTATTGAGATATTACGTATATGGTCGTTATTCGACTGATTGCTACACAGTTTACGCTAAAAGTATATACCATAGGCTATTTCCGGTCAGAAACTGCTGCATGATAAATAGAAATCCCCCTCAATCCCCCTTTTAAAAAGGGGGAGGTTGATATGAGAGATGACAATGAACCCCATCCATTTGATCCAGCTCACAGACCTGCATCTGTGTGGGACGTCCGGCGACATTCTGAACTCCGGTGTCAATACTGACGAGACGCTGTGCGCCGTGCTGGAGCAGATCGCCGCCCGCAAACAGCAGCCTGATCTGCTGGTGGCTACAGGGGATCTGGCGCAGCAGCCGCTTGACGCAGTCTATCAGCGTCTGCAGCACTATTTTTCCATGCTCAGCTGTCCGGTCTATACGCTGTGCGGCAACCATGATGACGCAGCTATCGCCTCACGGTTGCTGAATCAAGGCAATGTCAACTATTGCGGAGATCTGCTGCTGGATAAGTGGCATCTGATCTTTCTGGACAGTAGTCAGCCTGAAAGGGTTGACGGTGAGTTGTCAGCTTCTGAGTTGCTGCGGCTTGAGCTGTTGTTAAAACACTCTGTAGCAGACTACGTGATGATCTTTCTGCATCATCCGCCGCTGAAAATCGACAGCCAGTGGATGGATCGCATCAGATTGAAAAACAGTGATGCGCTGTTTGCTGTCATTGACCGCTTCCCGCAGGTGAGGGCGGTGGTGTTCGGTCACATCCATCAACAGTTCGAGAGCACCAGAGGGGAGATCCGCTTGATTGGAACTCCCGCGACCTCGATTCAGTTCAAGCCGAAAACCCTCAACATGGCAATTGATTCACTGCCGCCTGCATACCGCAACTTTGAGTTATATGCCGATGGGAATTTCATAACATCCATATCAGAGGCTGGAGAGCTTCGCGGATGTGATTGATCTTGATCAGGATCGTATCGGTATTAGCCTCGCCGTATGACCGGGATTTTTAGCAGGCGACGTTTCACAGGTTGATGATCTCGTAGTCATGGGTGATTTTGGCCGTCTTTTCCAGCATGATTGATGCAGAACAGTATTTTTCAGCGCTGAGAGTGATTGCCCGCCGGACGTGCTTTTCATTCAGGTTCCTGCCATGGATGACAAAGTGGGCATGAATTGCAGTGAACACCTTGGGTTCACTCTCGGCGCGTTGCGCCTCCAGCTGTACCTCGCAGGAGGTGACATCCTGGCGGCTCTTTCGCAGCATCATCATGACATCGAATTCTGTACAGCCGCCCATGCCCAGCAGCAGCATCTCCATCGGCCGCATACCAAGATTGCGGCCGCCATGATCCGGAGGACCATCCATCACGATGGCGTGTCCGCTGCCTGATTCTCCCACCATCAGCGCCCCCTCTACCCATTTAACTCTTGCTTGCATTGATGTTTTCCTGTCTCTTAAATATATGTAGTCTGATATTAGGGATGAGGCAGAAATTAAAGTACCAGGATGTGCAGGATTTTTGTTCGTGGTTTTTGTTGCCACGTCGGGCGCATAGTGAACTATGTAACCAAAGTGGCGGCGAAAAGCACGGACAAAAAGGCAAGCAAGATTGGTATTTTATTAAATGCATCATCCCTAAAGCTATGCCGTATGCCTAAATGGCGGTAAAATCCAGCTGATGATCGACGCGCTCCGCTTCCCGACACATTCTGCAGGCTGGAATTGTTGCCCGCAGGTTGAAAGATAGCCGTCAGCGTAGTGTGTTACTAAATAGTAGTGTGTCAGCGAACATTAATAAAGCATATTTAATAGAGAAAAACTGTATGGCAACTTATGCAATTGGCGACATTCAGGGCTGTTATGACGAATTGCAGCGCCTGCTGGAATTAATCCAGTTTGATCCGACCGCTGATCATTTGTGGTTTGTCGGTGATCTGGTGAATCGTGGTCCAAAATCGACCCAGGTGTTGCGTTTCATCAAGGGGTTGGGCGACAGGGCCATTACGGTGCTGGGCAATCATGATTTACATCTGCTGGCAGTCGCTATTGCCGGGCGTCGTCCCAAACCCGGCAGCAGTCTGGAGGGGGTGTTGAATGCCCCGGACAGGGAGGAGCTGCTCAAGTGGCTGCGCTTCCGGCCGTTGATGCACGTTGACCGGGGCATTAATTTCAGCATGATCCATGC
>JAIVTC010000316.1:0-2660 GCA_048629055.1 Candidatus Bathyarchaeota archaeon | reverse complement strand
TTTGAAGTGATGCAGGTCAACCTGAATGCCGCCTTTATTCTCACCCAAAGCCTGCTGCCGCTGCTGCGCAAGGCGAAGCAGGCCTCCATTGTTTTTTCGACGGACAAGGTGGGACAGCAACCCAAAGCCTACTGGGGAGCCTATGCAGTTTCCAAGGCGGGGCAGATTGCGCTGATGCAGACTCTGGCCGATGAACTGGATGGCAGCAGCAACATCCGCGCAAATGCCGTCAACCCGGGACCGACACACACGGCATTGCGGCATAGTGTCTATCCGGGTGAGGATACCACCACACTCAAGCAGCCTGAGGCGCTAGCCCCGCTCTACCTGTGGCTGCTCAGCGAGGAGAGCAGGGAGACGAATGGCGAAGTGATCGATTTTGAGGGATGGAACGAATGATAAAGTTGGCAGTGTAACTCTTGAATAACTCCGTGCGAATACCGTCATTGCGAGGGAGCCTAAGCGACTGCGGCAATCTTCAAGCCAGATTGCCGCGTCGCCTCCGGCTCCTCGCAATGACAGCTGTTTTTAACAAAATATATTCAATACACGGTGGCAGTAGCCTAATCGTCTCATTGCAAACTATATTTTTATTGTTGTTTTTACTGCAAACTGATGACTGCAAATTTTTTTCTACTGCCTACTGCAAACTGAAGACTGCAAACTTTTTTATAACCCCATATCAGAGAAGAAACTCTTGACGCCGTCCAGCCAGCTGTTGGAATGCGGGCTGTGCTTGCAGCAGGCGTCCCCCTGCAGCGTCTCATCGAGTTCCCTGATCAACTCTTTCTGGCGGTCGGTCAGCTTGACCGGAGTTTCAACGACCGCACGGCAGATCAGATCTCCCTGCGGGCCGCCGCGCACAGGCTTGACGCCCTTGCCACGCAGACGAAACATCTTTCCGCCCTGGGTTCCGGCAGGGATCTTCAGTTTCAACTTACCGCTGAGCGTCGGCACCTCCATTTCACCGCCAAGCGCCGCAGTTGGAAAACTGATCGGCATTTCACAATAGAGGTTGCTGCCGTCGCGCTGGAAGATCGGGTGCTCCTTGACCATGGTCTCGACGAACAGGTCACCCGCAGGGCCGCCATGCTCACCTGCTTCGCCTTCACCTGAGAGACGGATGCGATCTCCCGTATCGACGCCCGCAGGCACCTTTACAGAGAGTGTCTTCTCCTCCTGCACACGTCCCTGACCCCGGCAATCCGGACAGGGGCTATCGATTATGGTGCCGCGCCCGTGGCAGGCGGGGCATGTCTGCTGTACAGAAAAAAAGCCCTGCTGCATGCGCACCTGACCGCTGCCATGGCAAGTGCCGCAAGTCTTCGGCGATGTCCCTTTTTTCGCACCGCTGCCATTACAAGTGTCGCAGGAAGACCATGCCGGAATACGGATTTTTACCGTCGTTCCATTGGCTGCATCCTCGAGAGACAACTCCAGGCTGTAGCGCAGATCAGATCCGCGGGTAGCGCCGCCAGGCCCTCCCCGACGGCGTCCACCACCAAAGATATCACCGAAGACATCGCCGAAGATATCGCCAAAATCGCCACCCTGGCCGCCAAATCCTCCGCCGGGCCCGCCCCCCATCGAGGAGTCAACGCCGGCGTGACCGAACTGATCATAGGCTGCGCGCTTCTGTTGATCAGAAAGAATTTCGTAGGCGTGCTTCGCCTCTTTGAAATGATGCTCGGCTTCAGTAGCCTTGTCGCCAGTATTGCGATCGGGGTGGTGCTTCATCGCAAGGCGGCGATAGGCCTTCTTGATTTCGGCTTCGCTGGCATTGCGCTCAACACCCAGCACTTCGTAAAAATCACGTTTGGACATGCTCTTCTCAACGCAGAAAATGGTAAGCTCTCAATAATCCCGTGCATTGTTCGAGATAACGTAGGATGCTGCTGAGGAACGAAGCGCATCGATCGCGGGTTTTACTCGACAGATGCGCTTCGCAAGCTCAGCAGCATCCTACAGATTGCTGCCTTGCATAGGGCTATTGAGAAATAACAGAAAATGCAGGACATGCCTGCATTCGATTCACAAAAAAAGAGCCCCTGAATCAGGGGCTCTTTGGTCACAAGACGCTACGCCTTCTTGTCGCTGTCATCAACCTCTTCAAACTCGGCGTCAACGACATCATCGTCAGCTGCAGATGACGGCTGCTCGCCCGCCGCCCCACCAGGGGCAGCGCCTGCTGCAGCGCCCTGATCTGCATAGAGCTTCTCGGCCATTTTCGCAGATGCTTCGGTAAGCGCCTTGGTTTTGGCTTCGATCTTATCCTTGTCATCACTATCCATGACGCCTTCAAGGTCATTGATGGCAGCCTCGATAGAAGCGCGTTCACCGCCCTCGAGTTTTTCACCCAGCTCTTCCATGCTCTTTTTGGTTGCATGCAGCATGTTGTCCGCCTGGTTGCGTGCCGCCACAAGCTCGTGGAACTTTTTATCTTCCTCGGCATGTGACTCCGCATCGCTCACCATACGTTGGACCTCTTCATCTGAGAGTCCGCTGGAGGCTGTGATCTGGATCTTCTGCTCCTTGCCGGTTGCCTTGTCTTTGGCGGTAACATGCAGAATACCGTTGGCGTCAAGATCAAAATTGACCTCGATCTGCGGCATGCCGCGCGGCGCCGGAGGAAGATCCGTCAGATCAAAACGTCCCAGTGA
>JAIVTC010000315.1:0-15639 GCA_048629055.1 Candidatus Bathyarchaeota archaeon | reverse complement strand
TGCCCGGGGGATAGAGACCAACTACAACGTTACAACAACGGAGCAACAATTTCTTATCGCTGTAGGGCATTACCTTCTGGCAATAAACGCAAATGAAATCAAAGCAGCCATGCTGAGATGATTTCTAAAAAAGCGAGTACATTGCAAACACGCTTGTCAGAGCAAATGACAATCCGGCCTGATCCTCGCAGGCAGGGATTCGCGTTAAGCGGGTTTTTCATGCTGCTGCTGTTTCCAGGAGTGGCCATGCTGTTTATGTTTCCATCGCTGACCTTTGGCGGCGCTCCACCGGTGGCGACGAAAATAGAGGCTTGGCAACTGCAGTCACTGCCAACGGACGCTAAAGAACACCTGAATATCAGCGCTATCACAATGAATGAAGAGGGCTCTCTGCTGGTGCTCGGCGCCGATGAGGAGTCCCACATTCAGATACTGAAGAAGAGCGGTGAATCGAAGTTCACGCTGCTCGATGACGGCAATTTTGCACTGGCATCCGATGAAACAGAACTCGACATCGAAGGAATTGCCCGACACAAGGAGTACACCTGGGTCATCGGCTCACACTCCATGAGCCGTAAATCCATGCTGAGTCTGGACAAGCTGAAAGAGAAGCAGAGAAGCGGAGACAAACTCAGCGGGAACTACAACCATGATCGCATCGCCACGGTGGCGGTTGAGCCTACCCGTGAATGGCTCTACCGCCTGGAAATCGACAACAGCGGCTCCGTCAGGCGGGGCTCCATCAGGCGCGGAAGCCTGCGTGATATCTTCGCCAATCATCCGGTGCTGGGGCGCTTCCAGAATATTCCAAGCAAGGAAAACGGCGTCGACATCGAGGGGCTGGCGGTGATAGCCGATGGCGATGCGGAAAAAACCAGGCTTTTTGCCGGCTTGCGAGGCCCATTGTTACGCGGATCCCTGGCTGTGGTGCTGAATGTCTCCGCAAATGAGGCAAAGGCAGACGACGGCAGGCCGATTCTGAAAATCAAGCTGGAGAAGACCCATTACCTGACTTTGGGTGGACGCGGTGTCCGCGGCATGAGCAGGATGGAGAACACAAAGGGTGGATACCTGATCCTTGCAGGTCCGGTTGGAGGCGAGCCGACATCCTACATGCTTTACCACTGGAACGGAGAGGACAGCGTCCCTGAGATCGATACGCCAGACGCCATGCATAATGTCACCGAACTATGCCGGATCCCTCTACCGGAGGCGGAACCCCGGGCCAAGGCGGAGGGGGTGCATTTTCTGCTTGAAGAGGAGGGCATCGTCAAGTTCGTGATTGTTTACGACTCCGCTGTTAACGGAGCTCCCACAGTTTTTTCCTGCCAGTTTTCACGCTCTTGAGAGCGAAATCAATCGTATGAGCTTCTTGCAAAACTCCAGGATACGTCATTCCGGCGAAGGCCGGAATCCAGGGAATCAACCACTTACAGAGTATGAGGAATAGATTCCGGCTAAAAGACTGCCGGAATGACGGAGTTTTGCAAGTACAACAATCACGTGAAATCAATCTTATCAAATAACTCCAGCGCCTCTTCAAAGTCGTAGGCTGCGATTGCCTTGCCCATCTGTTTGACTGCGTTGGCGGCTGGATGTCCGCCAAGCATGGGGAGTAGCTGTTCCACCACATCCACGGCTTCTGCATCATCATCCTGCAGTAGTTCATGCAACCGGCTCAACAGGGATGCAACGCCGGCTGTGTCGATTTCGCTCTCCCCGATGGCCCGGACAGTATCTGTCGAGCCATTGAGTTCATCGAGCCCTGTAATCACAGTTTCCAGTTCACACACAACGGCTTTCAATAGTGCCGACTTCTCTTCAATACCCTCTCTGCAGGCCGTCTCCAGATGCTGTGCTGCCGCCTGTATCCCTTTTGCGCCAATGTTTCCTGCCACGCCCTTGAGGGTATGGGCGGCGCGCTCTGCTTCGTGAGAGTCATCCGACGTCAGGGCATCATGGAAGATGGATTCGAAGTCGTGCTGACTCTCCCTGAACTTCAGCAGGAGTTTACGGTAGAGGTTTTCGTTGCCCTGGGTGATCGCAAGACCCGCCCCGATGTCAATTCCAGGCAGCTCTGTCATCGACACGGCTGCCTCTTTGTCTTCGACAACGGCTTGCTGCAGCGGCGCTTCGGCGCGGGGTTCGCCGGGGGTGATCCACTTCGCCATGGTTTGAAACATCTCGCTGACATCGATCGGTTTACCGATGTGGTCATTCATGCCCGCATCCAGGACTTTTTGACGGTCTCCTGACATCACGTTGGCGGTCATGGCGATCACTGGCAGATTTTTGTACTGCTCTTGTTTGCGCAGTTCCCGTGTTGCTGTATAGCCATCCATCACAGGCATCTGGCAATCCATCAGGACACCGTCGAATGCTCCTTTATCCAGCAAATCAAGAGCCTCCCGGCCATTGTTGGCTACCTCAACACTGATGCCGTTGCTCGTTAGAAGCTCCATTGCCAGCTCCTGGTTGATTTCATTGTCTTCCACCAGCAGAAGGTGTGCGCCGCGCAAACTGGATTTTGCCATCGATGCCTCTTCCTGACGACCGGCGGTGCGTATCTCGGAAACCACCTCGCGCCCCATCGCTGCCATGATGGCATCCAGCAGGGAGGAGGAGGTAACGGGTTTCGTCAGGAACCCGGCCAGGTTCACGCCATGCGCTGATTGCTGCGCCTCTTCGCGTCCATAGGCCGTGACCATGATCACGGTTGGCGCGGATTTCAGGCTGCTGTTATTCTGGATAACGCGTGTGGCCTCGATGCCGTCTATATCCGGCATCCTCCAATCCATCAACACCAATTCGTAAGGATCACTCTCATCGGCCTGCTCAATCAGGGTGATCGAAGGTTTTCCTCCCTCCGCCTGATCGACGCGAAATCCAAAACTCGCCAGGGTTTCTGAAAGAATCAAGCGGGAGGTGGCGTTATCGTCCACCACCAGGACTTTCAAGGCGCCAAGTTCCGTTGCAATCGAACGGCGTTTGGAGAGATGCCCTTGCTGCACGCCAAGTTTTGCCGTGAAGTGGAAAGTGCTCCCTTGACCCGGCTCACTCTCTACCCAGATCTCGCCGTCCATCATTTCAGCAAGCTTTTTGGAAATAGCCAGTCCCAGGCCCGTACCGCCATATTTCCGGGTGGTGGAGGTGTCGGCCTGGCTGAAGGATTTGAATAACTTTGCCTGTTGTTTCGCTGTCATGCCGATGCCGGAGTCACGCACCATGAAGTGCAATAACACCTCTTTATCCTGTTGCGCTTTGACTTCTACAGTCACCAGTATTTCACCGCCGGCATCGGTGAACTTCACCGCATTGTTGCCCAGATTGATCAGGATCTGGCCCAGGCGCAGTGGATCGCCAATGAGGGCTGTCGGGAGTTCAGGCTGGATATAAAACATCAGTTCGACGCCTTTCTCTTCGGCCTTCAGACCCACCAGGTTGGCAAGGTTGTCCATCACATCCTCGAGGCGGAAGTTGACTGACTCGATATCGAGTTTTCTGGCTTCTATCTTGGAGAAATCGAGGATGTCGTTGATGATGCCAAGCAGGCTTTCGCCAGAACGATGCACCTTCTCAATATAGTTTCTCTGTTTGGGATCGAGTTGTGTCTGCAGAGCCAGGTGAGACATGCCAATAATGGCGTTCATCGGCGTGCGGATTTCGTGGCTCATGTTGGCCAGGAAGTCGGATTTGGCGCGGGTGGCCTCTTCGGCGGCCAGCTTGGCGGTGCGCAGGGCGTCTTCATTGCGTTTGCGCTCGGTGATGTCTCGGAATACGATCACGGCGCCGACAACTTTCCCGGCATGACTGATCGGGGTGGCCGAGTACTCGACAGGGAATGACGAGCCATCCTTGCGCCACAACACCTCGCCGTCGATATGGCGCGTCACGCCGTCGTGGAATGCGGCGCGCATGGGGCAATCGGTTTCGTCATAACCTGCGCCATCGGCGTGGGCGTAATGAACGGCTTCATGCATGGAAACACCGAGCAGTTCATCCGCCCCATAGCCCAGCATCTCTGCGGCAGCCAGGTTGCAGAAGGTGACCTGCCCTTCGACATCCAGCCCGAAGATGCCCTCGCCGGCGGAGTTCAGAATCAAGTCGTTGCGCTCACGCGCTTCGCGCAGCGCCAGTTCCACCTCTTTTGCTTCGGTGATGTCCTCGGTCATGGCGACAAAATGGGTCACCTCTCCAGCATCATTGGAGACCGGCGCAATCGAGATCGATCCCCAGTAGAGTTCGCCGCTCTTTTTGCGGTTCTGGATTTCGCTATGCCAGACCTTGCCCGCGAGGATGGTTTCCCACAGCGACTCATATTGATCCGGCGGCGTATCTCCACTTTTCAGAACGCGGGGGTTTTTGCCAATGACTTCATCGGCCTCGTAACCGGTCACTTTGGTAAAAGTTGGATTGACGTGCTCGATGTTGCCGGCGATATCGGTAATTACCACGCACAGCGGGCTCTGCTCCACCGCCTGCGCCACCTTGCGCAGCTCCTCGGTGCGCTCGTCGACCAGCAGCCGCAGCCGGCTGCGGGCCCTTTCGCCAAGCCAGACCGTCAGCACAGTAAGCAGCAGCGCGACCAGGGCGACGCCACCCAGCGCACCCAGCACCAGCGTGCGCATCGCATGATAGGGCTGCAGCGCCTCGGAGAGATCGATCTCGGTTGCCAGGCCGATACCCAGTTTATCCAGCCAGCTCCATGTGCCGATCACAGGAATGCCGCGATAGTCACGATAACCCGAGATATCGAGTCCATCGCGTTGTTTCAGCGCCTCTTCAGCCATCCGGGTCAACGGCCATTGGGCTGGCTCGTTTGCAGGCTGGTAGCCTTCCAGCAGATCGCCGCCGGGGTCGCTGATACGCATACTCAGAAGCCGGCTATCAGCCGGGAAATATTGCGTCAGCATGGCCAACTGGTCGTCAAGTCGGGACTCCGTGAGCAGACGCGCCTGCCGGTCAAAGGCATAGGTTTCGCCGCTGGCGCCCATCCGCCCAACATGCGTCATACGGTAGAACTCGCCAGCCGGATCAAAACGCAGGGTAAGCACGGCGATGACCTCCCCGGAGGGGGCTCGCAACGGGGTGGCGAAAAACATGGTTGCCGCTCTCTCCACCATGCGCCCCGATCCATCCTTGAGCGGCACATCGGAGTAGATCGGCGGGATGAACACCGTCTCACCGGCAAAAGCGCGCTTCATCAATTCCGGCTGCTGCACTGCGATCAGATTGCGGGCGCCGAGATTGGCGTTGCGCATGGAGCCTATGCTGATGTGATCGGGGGCTATGATGAAAAATCCTTTGGCGTTCATCTCTCCCATGTGATATTGATAGAGGGCGCGCATCTGCTCCAGCACCTGGCTGCTGCGCAGTACCCCGGCATCGCGGGGCAGCGCCAACAGCTGTTCGGCCAGCGGCAACAACTCACGATCATGGGCGAGATGCTGTATCTCCCGGGAGCGCCCCTCCAGCCACATATCCAGTGACTCTTTGACTGAATGATTGACGCTTACCAGGGTGTCTGCAAACTCGATCCTGAGCTCCCGGTCCATCCGCTCCAGTGCAAACCATGCGACCAACAGCACAACGGCGAGAAAAGCTGAAACGAGCGCAAGCACGATGTAGGAGAGATTACGGCGCTCGAAAATTCGATCAACGACGTCGCTGTTGAGACGCTTTAAGATCACCAGCAGGATCACAAGCACCGCGATCAGCGCAGCAAACCACGCAGCCAGTTGCCCTGCGGGAAAAATCTGTGCGGAAGTCTGCTTCGCTGTTTGCGGCTGGACTGTAATGAGCGCCTTGTCTGCACTGGCCTCACTGTCTGTCCAGCGTTTGGTGATGGCGGTGCGTTCATCCGCCGAGATTTGTGTCATACCCCGGTTCAGCATATCCAGCAGTTCGGCATCTCCCTCGCCGACGGCCAGCCGCCAGTCGTTGCTGTAGAGAAGGTGGTTGTCCGAGATCTTGAATTGATTGAGCAAGCCCTCGCGCTTGAGGTGATAGATGCCGGTCGGGGTATCTGCCGCAAAGGCCCGCAGCTTTCCGGCGCGCAGATCCTCGAGGATGGCGTCATAGCCGGGGTAGGGGATGACCGCATCATCCGGCAAACGCTGCTTCAGGTAGTTTTCCACATAGTCGCCCGCCAGGACGCCGGTGCGGTAGCCAGCAAGGTCTTCGACCCGTTCAATAAGAGGCAGTCTCTCATGAAGAAATACGTGGGTATCCGTATTGGCAAGTACGGCGCCATAATCGAGATAGCTGTCCCGCTGTTCATTGAAGAACAGCCCCGCGTGGACCTGTGAGCGTCCGTCCCTGACGCGCTGCAGGCTGTCGGACCAACTGGCCGGCTGAAAATCGATGGCAACACCTGTTTTCTGCGACCACAGCCGCCACAACTCGATGAGCATCCCGGCTGGCTCTCCCTGTGCATCGCTGAAATGAAAGGGGACGCAATCGCTGCAGTAGGCTACCGAGATTCGCCCGGGGCTGGTGACTTCTTCGTCGGCGTGAAGCTGAACGGAACATGCGATGAGCATCGAGAACGCCAGCAGCCAGCCCCATTTTCGGAACTCCAGCGTATGAATCGGGTTTCCCACTCTCAGTTTTACCAACGATTTTCTCCAGAAAAAGAGATGTTTTTCTAATTTAAAATGAAAGAGGCACTTGCAAAACCCCGTCATTCCGGCATGTTTTTAGCCGGAATCCATTTCCTCGATTTGTAAGTTGTTGATTCTATAGATTCCGGCCTACGCCGGAATGACGAATTTTGGGGGTTTGCAAGAAGCTCGAAAGACAGACCCTTTTGATGGCTGGTTTACGCCAACAGACGTTCTATGATTTCCAGCAGCTTACTCGAATCAACCGGCTTTCCCATATAAGCCTCGGCCCCCATATCCAGTCCCTTTTGCTGCTCTTCGGCAGAGATATTTCCACTGATAAATACCACCGGGATATTCATTGTCTGCGGGTTCTCTTTTAATTGCCGGCACACTTCATAACCATCCATTTCCGGCATGACGACATCCAGTAAGACCAGGTCAGGCGGTGGTGTTTTTTGAGCTATTTTCAACGCCCTGTCGCCGCGAGTTGCCGCTTTGACTTTGTAGTGTTGTCTTAAAATACCACTGAGCAACTGGATATTGTCCGCGCTGTCATCAACGATTAATAATGTTTTTTGTGTCATTGTTTAAGTTATCTCTGTGGCGCTATCAGTGCTTCGGTCCCGAGTAGTGAGTAGTGAGTAGCGAGTAACGAGTACTCAGTCCTCGTTACTCACGTCTCAGTCCTCTCCTTTCCCCAGAGACTTTAATGCCTCACGCAGTGAATTGACCACCCATACCCTGTTTTCCCCTGTCACTTCCATTGGGTCGAGTTCCAGTTTGAAACCGGGATGGGAAACCTGAAGCCGTTCCTGTTCATCATTCTCTCCGCGTAGTCCAACAACCTGAAACACATCAATTGGCTCGCTGAATCCCTTGGCATCGACGGGCTCTTTCTGAATGCAATTGACCCGGGAATTCACCAGTGACCAGGTCTCTTTTGAAATCAGCACATGCCCCGGTTTTGCGGCTTCCTCGAGACGTGCCGCCAGGTTGACATGGCGCCCGATAATCGTGTAATCCATGCGCTCTTTACTGCCAAAATTACCCACATTGCAATACCCCGTCGAGATCCCCATGCGGACTGTCAGCGGTCTTCCTATGCCGCGTTTCACCGCATCTTCAGCCAATCGGCTCACTGCCGCCTGCATCTCCTGCGCCATCTCTATGCAGGCGAGGGCATCACTCTCCAACCCCTTGCTTTCAGGAGCGCCAAAAAACACCAGCACGGCATCACCAATGAATTTATCCAGCGTACCGCCGTATTTTAAAACAATTTTCGCCATTTCTGTGAGGTAGGTGTTGAGAAGAAATGAGAGATCTTCCGGATCAAGGTTTTCAGACAACGCCGTAAACTCAACGATATCAGAAAAAAAGATGGTCAATTTTTCACGCCGGGTTCCCAGGCGGGCATCCAGGGAACCCTGCATGATTGCCTGGTAGACCTGCGGCGGAATATAACACGCCAGTTTGTCCAGAAACCTCGACAGTTGCTGACGTGTTTCTCTCAAAGCCAGGTGGTTTTTGACACGGGCCAGGACGATCGGCACACGGATCGGCTTGGTAATATAATCCACGGCGCCAAGCGCCAACCCCTTCTCTTCGTCGCTGCTGTCGCCCATGGCAGTGATAAAAATCACCGGTATATCCCGGGTCGCTTCATTGGCCTTGAGTTTTTCGCAAACCTCCAGACCATTCATGACGGGCATCATCACATCCAGCAAAATGATGTCGGGCGGCTTATCCGAATTTGCAATATGAAGTGCTCGCTGACCATTGTTGGCAGCCTTGACTTTATAGTACGGTTTGAGAATTTCGACTAACAGATCAAGATTATCGGAAATATCATCAACCACCAGGATAGTTATCTCTTTATCAATGGTTTTATCAGGCACATTGTTCATCATGGTCATGATTTTTCTTCTGTCCGCTGTTCCAGTTTATCCAGCTCTTCAAGAGCCATTTCAAAGTCGTATTCATCGACCGCTTTCGACAAACGTTTTATTTCACTCAGATAGAACTCAATTCCCGGCAGATCTTCCAGTGTTTCAATGATGTCTGACGAGTCGGTATCATCGTCCTCCAGCAACTCTCTCAATTGCAGTAGCAGTGACTGAAATTTCTCCGGGTTCAGTGTTTCAACTGGCTTTTTAGAGGAAGCGGCGGTTGCTGGAATTGTCTCCAGTCCTTCCAACACGGGTGACAAGGTCAGCGTTACATTCTCTATTAATCGTTCGATTTTATCCGCAGGCTTATTCTCCTTGCATGCGAATTCCAGTGCCTCCGCTGCTTTCTGTACCTCTGCAGCAGCAATATTACCGGCGACGCCTTTCAGGGTATGAGCGCAGCGGGTTGCTGCTTGCGGATCTTCACTCTGCTGTGCTTCGCGGAACTGTTCTACAAAATCAGCCTCTGCATGGAGAAACTTGATTAATAACTTTTGATAGAGCTTGCGATTCCCCTGGCAGGTAGCCAGACCTGCGGCGATATCAATGCCTGGAAGCTGTGGGATCTCTATAGTTTCGCTATTGACACTTTGATGACTACCTGCACTTTCCCTTAGAGGCTCTGATGGTGTGATCCATTTAGCCATAATCGTAAACATCTCGCGAACATTGATCGGCTTGGCAATATGATCATTCATGCCGGCATCCAGCACTTTATCCCGATCGCCCGCCATGGCATTGGCCGTCATGGCCAACACCGGCAGATCCTTGTAGCGTTCCTGCCCACGTATCCTGCGTGTTGCTTCATAGCCGTCCATCACCGGCATCTGACAATCCATTAATACGCCGTCAAACTCATTTTTCTGCAAAATATCGAGGGCTTCCCGGCCATTACCGGCGACTTCAACAAGAATCCCGTTGCTGCTCAACAACTCCATCGCCAGTTCCTGGTTGATTTCGTTGTCTTCCACCAGCAACACCCTGGCGCCACGGAGTTTAGCGATGGCCGACTCACTCTCCCCCTGGCGATCGGTGCTGCGATTCCCGTCAATGACTTTGTGACCCATTGCTGACATCAGGGCGTCGTGCAAGGTTGAATGGGTAAGCGGTTTGGTCAGGAAGCCGCTGATATTGACGTCCACGGCCGCCTCTCCTGCATCTTCACGCCCATAGGCGGTCACCAGCAGCACGGCTGGTGTTTCTGTCAGTTGACTATTTGACTGCAAAGCCCGGGTGGTCTCTATGCCATCCATGTCGGGCATCTTCCAATCCATCAGCACAAACTTGTAAGGATCAGTTGCATCATCAGTTTTATGAGGGGCATTGCTTTGCTCTATTTTCTGCAGGGCTATCTGACCACTCTCGACCATGTCGACTCGCAAACCAAAACTGGCCAGCATGGCGCCGAGAATTTCACGCGCCGAGGCGTTGTCATCCACTACCAGAACCCTGAGACCACCCAGTTCAGTCGCCTTTGGGTTACGCATCGAGGCCTCGCCCTGCTGTTTACCCAATTTCGCCGTGAAGTGGAAAGTACTGCCCTCTGCCTGCTGGCTCTCAACCCAGATCTCTCCATCCATCATCCCGGTCAGTTTTTTACTGATTGCCAGGCCAAGCCCGGTGCCGCCATATTTGCGGGTGGTCGAGGCATCGGCCTGGGAAAACGACTGGAAGAGTTTGCTTTGTTGCTCCGGTGTCATTCCCAGTCCGGTGTCACGCACTGCGAAGTGCAGTTTTGCACTCTTTTCGTCCTCTTCAAGCACCTCGACTCTGATGACAATTTCGCCTTGCTCGGTAAACTTAACAGCGTTATTGCCAAGATTCGTCAATATCTGCCCCAATCGCAATGGGTCGCCAATGAGTGCGGTCGGTAGTTCTGCAGGCAAGTCAAACATCAATTCCAGTCCCTTCTCCTCAGCCTTGAGACCAACGAGATAAGCCAGATTGTCAAACACATCTTCCAGACGAAAATCAATCTTTTCCATATCCAGCTTGCCAGCCTCGATCTTGGAGAAGTCAAGAATATCGTTGATGATGCCCAGCAGCGACTCACCGGAACGATGCACCTTTTCGACGTAATTTCGTTGCTTACGATTCAGATCTGTCTGCAGCGCCAGGTGAGACATACCAATAATGGCATTCATGGGTGTGCGAATCTCGTGCGACATATTGGCCAGAAAATCACTCTTGGCGCGCGTCGCCTCTTCCGCAACATCTTTTGCTTCGGCCATTGCGATTTTAGCTGATTCCAACTCCTTGATGATCAGCCGGCGTTCTTCATCCCGCCTGGCTGAACGCCACAGGTAAGCGGCAAGCGCCAGAGCTCCGAACATGATGATCAAAGGCAATACCAGGTTTGAAAATGTCCATTGCGGATAGATATCCGAACTGGCTGACAAACCAACCACTTTCCATTGTCTACCGGCAAAAGTTAAGGTGCTTTCAATTTTATAACTATAATCGTTTTTTCCTTTTGCATTCTCAGCTCTTGAGAGATGTGAATAGAGAAACCGTTCATCCGGCGGCGCGCTTATATCATAAAAATCCAGATGCACACCCGCGATATCAGCGCCGGAATTGAGAATGTTTTCGATCATTGGTTCTATTTTAATAACAATTGCAATAAAACCTTCCAGTGCTGAATGTCTTTGCTGTTGAGTATCAGTCTGGCTGTCTGCTTTATAAACCGGAAGAGAGATGACAGTTCCATATGTTCCTTCGGTCGTTTGCACAAGCCGCATTCGCTGTGTTGCAACAGGCGCATCGATATCCACTGCTCGCATTTTTGCAGTGTGAGCGGGGGGGATGCTTCCTACGTCAAGACCAAACCATATGAGATTAGATTGTAATGGCTCTATATAATAAACCGGATAGTACCAATCTTTCTGTGGAGCTATCTTGATTCCCCTCTCCGGGGTTTGCTCAAAAAAATCAAATGGTCTCTGCATTCTTTGCCGCACAGCATCCTCATATTCACTGCGCTGATTTTTTGCCACTTTCGGCACCCATTCAAAAGCCTGTATGCCGGGGTAACGCTGAATAAAAGGCTCGACATAGATGTGAAATTCATCGCGTGTGACAAAGTCAGATGCGTCAAAAATCGATTTAATCGAGTATAAAACGTCCACATAGTTTTCAATTCCAAACTCGATGGATTGGACATGATTTTGAACTGCCAGCTTAAATTTGTTTTGTACCGACTGCTGATAGTTGCTATGTAATAAAGTGAAAACTGAAAATGATAAAAAAATCCCGATGATTATGATCGCTGCCGGCATTCCCATAAAAAAAGCTGCTTTGGATTGCTTTTTTTCATCGCTTTGAATCATCATGTAACTGACAAAAATTAATACCAGCGTACTCAAAAGCCCTAAGATCAGGAGCCAGTCGCTCAATATGGTTTCACCAATTGTTACGGTATGCTCTCTGGCTGTCATTGCCTGCCAGAAAGCCAGTGTCAGTGTTGCAGAAACAATTCCGACAGGAAGAGGAAGCCAGCCCGGCTTGCCTCTGAATAACTGGTTCTCTTTTCCCCATGCATAGGAGAAAAATCCTATACCCAGGAGAATGAATCCCCAGGCGGTATGTATAGCCATTTTGGTCAGATTGCCCCAGCCATAGGCTGTTTCCAATCCCGTCAAATAACCTGTAAATGCAACGATACCCAAACCGGTGATCAGCATGCCCAGGCTGCCAACAACAGCTTCTCTGTATTTAAAGTCTTTGATAGAAAACAGGGTTGCCAAACCACTCAAGCTAAAACATAACGCCGTATTAGGCGCCATTCTTCCCGGGTGGGAGGTATTCAGATCGATGTAGTGCTGCATAAAGAGTTGATCGATTTTCAGATCCACTCCAAAAATGTATTCAATCAGCGTCAGAGAGCCAATCAAAATGGTACACAGACCAAACAGCAGAGAGAGTTTTTTATTGAACCGGTTTTTATTCACTACAACCGTTAACAATCCGGCAGCCGCCAGCAAAAACCCCAGGGCGGTGTTATATTGCATGGGCACAAATGCAGGATTGACCTGAATCAGGTCGGGATTATGCGTGTACCAGCCATATAACACTACAGCGCCTAATAAGAAAGCCAGCCCTCCCATCAGCAAGGCAGTGTAATGCAAGGCGTTTTTTATAACAGAGTTATTCATACAGCTTCCAATTTCTCTTCTGGTTTAATTAAATGGGGTCAGAGTAAAATATATTTGCACGGACTTCAGCCGACCTGAGATTGTCTGAATATATTTTACTCTGACCCCCGTTTATCTAGAGAACGGGCCCTAGCATCGCGATGATATTGTTCCACAGGCGTCGTGTGACTGGCCAGGCGGCCACCTCCTTCGACTCGACCCGGCGTGAGCGGGCGATGTACTCCTGCTGGCGCTGCCGCATCACGGCGGTCAGATCCTGATCGCAGAACAGGATATTGTTCTCGTAGTTGAGATCAAAGCTGCGGCGGTCCATATTCGCGGAGCCGATGAGTGTCACCTCGCCGTCCAGCGTGAGCGACTTGGTGTGCAGCAGGCCGTCTTCATACTCGTAGATTTTTACCCCTGCCGCAAGCAGGTCGGCGTAGTAACTGCGGCTTGCAGCAGCCACGATCCATGAGTCGTTCCTGGCGGGAAATATGATGGTGGTATCCACGCCGCGGTATGCAGCAGCACAGAGCGCGTTCTGCATGGATTCGTCCGGAACGTAATAGGGGGTGGTGATAACGAGCTTGCTGCGGGCTGCGTACATCAGGGACTCGAACATCTCGGGCATGGCCGAGGTGCGCGCTGTCGGGCCGCTGGCAACCACCTGGGCGGGAAAGCCGGGCCGGGGCGCCGGGATCGGCCGGCGCAATAGCTCATCGAGGTTTTCGCCCGCGTAAGTCATCCAGTCCCGGGCGAACAGGAACTGGTTTTGGGTGGCGATGGGTCCTTCAAAGCGCATCATGACGTCCACCCAGGGGGCGTATTTCGGCTTGACGCGGAACTCCGGATCGGCGCAGTTCTGGCTGCCGCAGTAGGTGATGCGCCCGTCGATGACGACGATCTTGCGATGGTCCCTCAGGTCGATGCGGCCTCTGAACGGACGCAGCAGAGGGTTGCCGATCGGCAGGGCCACAGCCATGTGCACCCCGGCATCCTGCATGGCTTGCCAATGTTGCGAGTGAATCATGGTGCGCGAACCGAGGTCGTCAGCCATGGCGCGGCAGATTACCCCGCGGCTGGCTGCACGCTTCAGCGCCTCGACGACTTTGCAGCCATTGCCGTCCGTGAGCCAGATATAGAAGAGCAGGTGGACATGCTGTTCAGCGGCGTCGATGTCGGCCACCATCGCATCGATCACTGCGTTGGAATCTGCGGGCAGGGTCGCAGAGTTGCCGCCGATTGGCTCGAAGCTGCTGATCGACTGCCCGAGACGAAACAGATTCGCATGCCGCTCGGGCACATTCGCCTCGAGGTTGGCTTGATCCCCGGGCACAGCCGCAGGGAATTTTGGCATTGCCTCGATGGCGCTGTGCACCCGGGCAATACGACGGCGTCCGATACTGGTTTCGCCGAAAAGGAGATAGGCAAGGATCCCGGCTACCGGTAATGCCGCGATAACAACGATCCATGCAATTCGTGAGGCTGGCTGCCGATTCGGCCGCAGCAGTACACGCGCCATGACCGCCAGTTCGACGAGTGTGAGAAGCAGCGCGGCAACAGCGCCATAAGTTACAAAACTCATCAATCTGCATTTGAATGCCCACAGGGCGGCCCGAAGGTTGGGCAAAGCAAATAATCCATCTCTATTCCCCTGTAAGTCGTTGGTTCAAAGGATCCCGGACGGGATGAGGTTCCATAAACGCTCATATGAACAGCAGGAATATTAGCAAGCATTTGCAAGGGGCAGAAGTTTTCTTTCGCTGGAAGCAGCATGGCTTCCCTCTGAAAATATGTGGCGCCTTGAAAATTCCAGTGGTACTCTCAAAACTTTATTGGATATGGGTTATCAATCATGATTAAAACAATAGTTGCCGCTACCTTGCTTTCTGCACTCTTAATTGGTTGCGGCGGAGCGGTGAAATCTGAAGATCCGGTGCAGCAGGGACCGGCCTTACCCTGAAAATTACAAATCTATAATTAAGAAAAATAAGCGTCGTTGATAAAGGAGTGACGCTTCTCACCCGGCTTCTGTTTTGCTCAACACATGCTGCAATGTATCGGCAGCATTTAGAATCTGTATACTTCTAGCCTGCTGCGGCGTCAGTTCAGCCACCTTGATCAGTGCGTCCAGGGTGCGTTGGCGAAGATTGAGCTTGCCACTGCCATTTTCCCAGTTGCTTACCGTAGGTGGAGTGACGCCAACCAGGGTTGCAAATTGTGATGCGTTCATCTTGAATTGCTTGCGTAGCCTGGTGATCGCCACTGCTGTTGGGGTAAATGGTTTTTTCTTTCTGCTTGCGGCAATCGTCTTTTTTACTGCTTTTTTACTGACTCTCTTGCTGCCGGTTTTTGTAAGGGCTTTTCTGCTGCTTACTCTTTTTTTGCGGCCGGGTTTTAGCGGTTCCTCGATGTCCACGCCGAACACGCTGGAGAGATCCGTCCCGGCCAGGCGTCTGCGCTTTCCTTTTCCAGCCGTCGCTGTATGCATATCCAACTCTGCTGAAATCAATTGTTCCTGATCGACGTTGCGCAGTAGAAAAAGCAGTTCGGGCTGATGATCCAGTCTGGCGCCAACGCCATACAGGACGGCGGCGATATGTTTGCACATCCCGGCCCAGTCCGGACAGTCACAGGCGAGTTTTATCTCGTCGGGTTTTGGGAATAGACCCTTCTCCCGGTCGGTCACGATTTTCATGACATGATCGGAGAAGCGTCCCTGCAAGAGTTCCAGCATGGAGCCGATCTGTCCGGCGCACTGTTGACGCACATGTTTCCATTTGTTTGTGGAGAGCGGGGTGATGTCGATGTCGATTTTGTAGAGTTCCGAGCCGCTGACGATTGCCTCGATCCGTCCCTTTGAGATGGAGAGATGACACACCGAACCATTACGCGCATAGGTTCGCCCCCTGGGCAGGCGATTCTGGTAATCACTGAACTTCTCCAGGTGAT
>JAIVTC010000314.1:0-11963 GCA_048629055.1 Candidatus Bathyarchaeota archaeon | reverse complement strand
TGATCAGCTGTCGGCATCGCATCATGTTGAATGGAAATGGGTCAAGGGGCACTCCGGTCATGCTGAAAACGAGCGCGCCGACGAATTGGCGAACCGGGGGATTGATGAACTATAAATAATGGTCAGTCTACTCCCACATCTAGCAAAATCGGGCCTCAGACTGACGAGGCATGAAAAAGAGATTCTTTTCTCTCGCCAAGACGCCAAGATCGCAAAGGGGTATCTTGGCGTCTTTGCGAGAGTTAATATTGAAATTTGACTCATTTGTAGAGATGTTGGTGTTTTGTAGAAGTGACCTTATGGTCGAAAAATGCAGGAAATCCTTTTACCCCAACCCTCTCCGGCGGGAGAGGGAGTAGTCACCGGAGAAGAGTGAAATATGCGTCAAATTATCCTTGATACGGAAACGACCGGCCTGGAGATACAGCAGGATCACCGCATTATCGAGATCGGTTGTGTCGAAATGGTTGATCGCCGCCTCACCGGAAACAATTTTCATCAGTACCTGCAACCGGATCGTCAGATTGATGCTGGCGCCATCTCTGTGCATGGCATCACCAATGAATTCCTCGAGGATAAACCGCGCTTTGCGGATATCGTTGAAGATCTGATCAGCTATCTGAGCGGTGCAGAACTTGTCATTCACAATGCCCCGTTTGATGTTGGATTTCTGAATCATGAGTTGAAACGCCTGGGGCAGCAGAAACCACTTATCGAAGAGATATCCAGCGTCATCGATACTCTGGTGATGGCAAGGAAAAAACATCCCGGCAAACGCAACAGTCTTGATGCGTTGTGTGATCGCTACGCCATTGATAACAGCCGTCGTGACAAGCATGGCGCACTGCTGGATGCCGAGATTCTCTCGGAAGTCTATCTTGTAATGACCGGTGGCCAGGAGAGTCTGTTGCTCGACGGAGAAGATTCTGATGCAACTGACAGCAATCACCATAGAAGAGTCAATTTCGAGGGGGATCTCGTTGTGATGCAGGTCGATGCCAATGACCTGCAGGCGCATGAGGAGTATCTGAATCGTCTGCAGCAGCAGACAGATGGCCACTGTGTGTGGTTGAGATGATCGGTTTTAGGTTTTACGTACATAGGGTGCAATAAGCATCGCGCATTGCACCATAGATTAAGCAATTCCACTGATTTTCAACCACGAAAGTCACGAAAAGCACGAAAATGGATGCACACAGATATTATGAGATCTCTTGATCTGTGTTTATCTGTGTTCATCTGTGGTTAAAAAAAGATTCCTTTACATTTCTGTTCTTGAAGAGCTGATAAATATGCAGACAATTGAAGAGACAATTGGAAATACCCCGCTGGTGCAATTATCCCGACTTGTTCCTATGGGAGCTGGCAGAGTGCTGGTCAAACTCGAAGGCAATAATCCGGCCGGATCTGTTAAGGATCGTCCGGCGTTGTTCATGATTCGCGGCGCAGAGAGTCGAGGCGAAATTGTACCGGGAGATCGCCTGCTTGAGTCGACCAGCGGCAACACCGGGATTGCGCTGGCCATGGTGGCTGCAATCAGGGGTTATCGCATGACACTGATTATGCCGGAGAATATGAGCCTGGAACGGCGCGCCATCATGAAAGCCTATGGTGCCGAGATTCTGCTGGTGAGCGAGGAGCAGGGGATGGAGGGAGCACGGGACCTGGTTGAAAAAATGGCGGCTGATGGAGAGGGCATCCTGCTGAACCAGTTTGCCAATAGCGACAATCCACGCGCCCACTATGAAACCACCGGTCCGGAGATCTGGCGTGATACCAATGGAGAGATTACCCATTTTGTCAGCGCCATGGGAACCACCGGCACCATCATGGGGAGTTCGCGTTACCTCAAGGAGGTTAACCCGGAGATCCAGGTTGTTGGCGTACAGCCCGATGCGGACTCCAGCATACCCGGTATTCGCCGCTGGTCCGAGGAGTACCTGCCGGAGATCTTTGAGAAGTTCCGGGTTGATCGTGAGCTCGATGTGAGTCAGCAGCAGGCAGAAGAGATGACGCGCAGGCTGGCGGCAGAGGAGGGGATATTTGCAGGTGTCTCATCCGGCGGTGCGGTGCATGCTGCGATCAATGTTGCCATCGAAAATCCCGGAGCCACAGTGGTGGTGATCATCTGCGACCGTGGAGACCGCTACCTCTCCACCGGCGTGTTTCCGGCTGAATGAAATCACACCAGAATATTAACCACAGATGAACACGGATACACACAGATATTTTTATCACTTTTAATCTCTGTTTATCTGCGAGCATCAAACCTGAAACTTAACACCTAAAACCTAAAACTTCCCCCATGAACCAACTCTTTATCAACCTGGAAACACTGCCTGATATTGCCGGCGCACGACAGATGTTTGAACTGCCGGCAGACCTTCAGGATAAAGATGTTGCCAAGGTGCTTTTTCATCAACACGTCTCGACCCGGGGGCGTGACAAAATTTTTCTACAGCCATGGCAGGCGCGTATTGCTGTTGTTTGCGTGATTACCATCAGTGACGCCAGTGTCGAGCTGTTCAGCTTTGATATGCAGCAGAGTGATGAAGTGGGGTTGCTGCAGAAATTGTACGATTTCCTGAGCCTCTCAAGCGACTCCTTTTGCTGGGATCAGGGACGTGATCTCAATGCGCTGTTACACATACGCTCCATGATCCATGCGTTGAAATTTGATGCTGCGCCATTGCGGGCTGTTGAGCAGCGTCTGCGTATGTCGCCGGGAAGCAACTCACTCGAAGCGATTGCAGCACGCTTCGGTCTGCAGGGTATAGCCATGCAGGGAGACGAACTCAGCTGGAAGCAGTATCGAGAGCAAGGAATCGCCCCCTTGTGCATGCGCTGCCGTACCAACGTTATTGCTACAGCGCAACTTGGCCTGCGTTATCTGTTGACGGCTGGCGAGATTGAACGGCAGCGCTTTAATCAATTAGTGACTGCATGTGGTGAACTCTAATGGGGCGGCGCAGAAGAAGCAGAAAAAAGGTACCGCAAGGCAGCTTCGAGGCTGAAATAGAGTCCCTGAGTCATGATGGCCGCGGGGTGACTCACGTTGATGGAAAAACGCTCTTTATCCATGGCGCCCTGCCTGGTGAAAAAGTGACTTTCAACTATACACGCTCGCAACGCCGCTACGATGAAGGCGTCGTTGATGAAATTCTGCTCTCCTCTTCGCAGCGTGTGGAACCGGGCTGCGAGAACTTTTCGATCTGCGGCGGCTGCAGCCTGCAGCACCTTGGGTCTGCGCATCAGATCGCTTACAAACAGCAGACGCTGCTGGATGCCTTTCAGCACATTGCCGGTATCGAGGTGCAAGCGGTCATGCCGCCGCTGGTTTCAGAGCCATGGGGTTACCGCCGCAAGGCGCGCCTCGGGGTTAAATATGTCGCCAAAAAAGGCAAGGTGCTGGTTGGTTTTCGTGAACGCGGATCCTCCTTTGTGACCGTGATGCAGCGCTGTCCGGTGCTGCATCCGGCGATCGGTGAGAAACTGGGCGCACTGGCGGAGGTGATTCAAACGCTCAGTGTGCGTGACAAAATACCGCAGATTGAGGTGGCGATGGGCGATGAGAGCATTATTCTCATTTTCAGGCTGCTGTCATCGCTCTCTGATGATGATGCGGAAATACTCGGAAATTACTGCCGTCAACAAAACTGGCGCTGCTACATTCAGGAGGGCGGTCCGCAAACAGTCAGACCACTCAGCGGTGATGCGGCCACGCTGAGCTATCACCTTCCGCAGCAGGATTTGCAGTTTGACTTCCTGCCGACGGACTTCACCCAGGTCAATACGGCGATCAACCGCCAGATGATTAGCCAGGCAATGCAGTGGCTGAACCCGCAGTGCGACGAAAAAGTTCTGGATCTCTTCTGCGGCCTGGGGAATTTCACCCTGCCTCTGGCGCAGCTCTGCAGCAGCGTCACAGGTGTCGAAGGCGATACAGCCCTGGTTGAGCGGGCGCGACAGAATGCTGAGAATAACGACATTGCCAATGTCGATTTCCAGGTTGCCAATCTCTATGAGCCGGTTGATGATCAGCCCTGGATGCAGCAGCAGTATGATGCAGTGCTGCTTGATCCACCCCGCAGCGGCGCCCAGGAGATTATTCCATTGCTGCCTCGACTCGGCGCCAGGCGCATCCTCTATGTCTCCTGCTACCCTGGAACACTGGCCCGGGATGCAGCACTGCTGGTGAAGCAGCATGGTTTTCATCTTGTACAGGCTGGCGTCATGGATATGTTTCCACATACAGCGCATGTCGAATCGATGGCGCTGTTTGAACGCAAGTGATTTAATTGCTATTGTGAAGAATGAGACATAATCCTATGAAACAGATAACAGTCACAACGCTTGCCGCAATGAAACGCAAAGGTGAAAAAATTGCGGTGCTCACCTGTTACGACGCCTCCTTCACCACTGTGCTGGAAGAGGCCGGTGTCGAGGTGCTGCTGGTGGGGGATTCGCTCGGCATGGTCATACAGGGACGCGACAGCACCCTGCCTGTGACTGTGGATGAGATGGTCTATCACGCCTCCTGTGTCGCCAGGGTTCGGCAGCAGGCATTGTTGATGGTGGATATGCCATTTCTCAGCTACGCGACTGTTGATCTGGCCATTGCCACGGCAACGCGCCTGATACAGCAGGGCGGCGCGCAGATGGTCAAGCTCGAAGGGGGCGCGCAGCAGCTCGAGACAGTTCGCATACTGTCGCAAAACGGCGTGGCGGTGTGCGCCCATCTTGGTCTGCAGCCGCAGTCTGTACACAAGCTCGGCGGATATCATGTGCAGGGCAGGGATGACAGGCAGGCATCCCGGATGCTGCGCGAAGCGCGTGAATTGCAGTCGGCGGGAGCGCAACTGCTGGTGCTGGAATGTGTTCCGGCAATTCTTGCAGCAGAGATCACCTGTTCATTGGAGATCCCTGTGATCGGCATCGGCGCAGGTGCAGAGAGTGATGGTCAGGTGCTGGTGTTACACGATATTCTGGGTCTCACTTCAGGCCATATTCCAAAATTCGTCAAAAACTTCATGCAGCAGGGCGGCACGATTCAGGATGCAGTCAGCGCCTATGTTGCAGCAGTCAAGGATGGTTCCTTTCCCGCAGCTGAACACTGCTTTGTATGAAAAACTTCGTGGTCAGATGACCACAACATACCAACCTCACCCTTTAAAAAGGAGGTTTGATGACCGCAACATGCCAACTTCCCCCTTTATCAAAGGGGGATTGAGGGGGATTAATTGATATCCACATGAAAACAGTCAATACGATTGAAGCCTTGCGCCACACAATTTCTACATGGCGCAGCTGCGATGAACGCATCGCTTTCGTGCCCACCATGGGGAATCTGCATGACGGGCATCTTGCACTGATCGAGGCAGCAAAACAAAAGGCTGACCGCACCGTTGTCAGTATCTTTGTCAACCCGTTGCAGTTTGGTGAAGGGGAGGATTTCGAGACCTATCCGCGAACCATTGTTGAAGACAGCAGTCAGCTGGCCAGCAGGGGTGTCGATCTGCTGTTTGCTCCGCCTGTCGAGGTGATGTATCCGCTGGCGCAACAGCAGCAGACCCGGGTTGAAGTCCCTGATGTCTCTCACATCCTTGATGGCGAGTTTCGCCCCGGCTTTTTTGTCGGCGTTGCTACGGTGGTGTGCAAACTCTTCAATATGGTGCAGCCGGATATCGCCATCTTTGGCGAGAAGGATTTCCAGCAGCTGCTTATCATCCGCCGCATGGTGGACGATCTGCAGATGCCTGTGGAGATTGCAGCATTACCGACCGTGCGTGAGCCCGATGGTCTGGCAATGAGTTCGCGCAACAGCTATCTGGATAGACGGCAGCGCACAACTGCGCCACTGATCTACCGCACTCTGCAACAGGCGGCTGATGTCATAAGGGGAGGAGGAGATGACAACGCGCAGCTGGAATCAGCGGCCATAGCCACTCTTGAAAATGCCGGGTTTGTCGTTGACTACTTTACGCTGCGCAATGCAGAGACTCTGAATCCGGCGGATGCAGGAGAGAAAGATTTGGTTATCCTGACAGCTGTTCGGCTGGGACAAACGAGATTGATCGACAACATCGTCATTTCTCAATAATGCCCCTCTCCCCAACCCTCTCCCGGTGGGAGAGGGGGATAGTTGGCAAAGTGAGATAGATTATTTTGCAGGTATGGCTTCTTACTTTTCGGCTGGAGCTTTTTCCGCCGGATCCTTTTCTGCAGGAGCAGCCATCTGCGGAGAGGAGACTTTGACATCCTTGCTCATTTCCGCAAGCAGGGCGCGTAGTTTTTCACTCTTCAACTGCTGTTCCAGTTGTGGTTTGAGGCTCTCGAGTGTTGGCGGCTCCTGATCACGGCTCTCTTCCAGCAGGATGACATGCCAGCCGAACTGGGTCTTGACAGGCTCTTTGGTATATTTTCCTTTCTCCATTGCAGCCAGTGCATCTCCGAAAGGCTTGACCATCATGTCAGCGCCGAACCAGCCGAGGTCTCCGCCATCTTTGCCGGTCGGGCCGGTGGAGTTCTGTTTCGCCAGTTCGGCAAAATCGGCACCGCCATCGAGTTTGCCGATCAACTCCTTCGCTTTGGCTTCATCTTTGACAAGGATGTGACGCGCCTTGTACTCAACTGATTTGCTCTCCTTTTGAGATTTATCGTAAGCCGCTTTGATTTCATCATCGCTGACGGTCTGCTGTTTCATCAACTCGCTGAGGGCAGCATCCCTGAGGACGATGCGCGTGTACATGGCGATAGCATCCTTGACTTCGGGCCGGTCGACAACTCCCAGCTTTTTGGCTTCCTCACTGAGCAGCACAGTGGTGATCAGTTCACTGATAATCTGGTTCTGCGCCTGTTGTGGATCCTGCGGCAACGGCAGTCCCTGGCGACTGTCACGATATGTCAGCAGCGCAGGCATGCTGATTTCGATATCGTTGATGGTCAGAACCGGACCCTGCGGCATGGCTGGAACTTCAGCTGCCTGGAGGAGTGAGGTGGATAACAGCAGTGAGCTGGCAAATATGATTTTTTTCATTTAAAAAACTCGTTTGAATGGTTTAATGGTTACGTGTGAATAGACACCGGCATGCTGGTACGGGTCGTCTGCGGCCCATTGTTCAGCATCTGCCAGCGATGAAAATTCGGCAACGATGAGGCTGCCGCTGAATCCCTCTTCACCGGGATCCTCGCTGTCGATTGCGGGATGGGGGCCTGCAATCAGCAAACTTCCATCGTCGCGTAAAGCCTCGAGGCGTTGTAGATGTGCTGGTCTTGCAGCAAGGCGTTTTTCAAGACTGTTGGAGATATCCGCGGCGATAATAGCGTAGTACATTACTCTTCTTCAGTGGTTGATTGATTGGCCGTTTGATTGACCATTTCATCGGTTTGCATGTGGCGGGCGATATAGAAACCCTGCGCCAGGGCAAATACAAAAGTCAGCCCCATCAGTCCATACAGCTTGAAATTGACCCATGCATCTTCGCTAAAGTTGAACGCGACTGCAACATTTAATCCGCCCAGAGCAATAAAAAAGAGGATCCATGCCATATTCAGATTCTTCCACTTGCTCTCCGGCAACTCCACATTGGCTTCCATCATACGTTGCGGCAGGGTTTTTCCACCGATAAAAGGAGCAATGATGAAAGCCGATGCAAACAGCCAGTTGACGATCGTAGGCTTGATTTTTACAAAGGTGGGGTCTTGCAGCACCAATGTCAAGCCGCCGAAAAAAACAACCAGCCCCAGCGTCACCCAGTGCATGGTGGGAATGGCGCCGTCGCGCCGCCACAGGTAGAGCGCCTGCAACAGTGAAGTAATGATCATCACCGCGGTGGCGATATAGATGCCGTAAATCTTGTAGGCGACAAAAAAGAGCAGCACTGGGAAGAGTTCAAAGAGTAGTTTCATAGACAGGTTTTAAGTTTTAGGTTTTAAGTTATAGCTCTACTTGCCAAGTTTGGAATAAACCACAGATGAACACAGATACACACAGATGCAATATCTTGGATAGATAGAGCTATGAAGATTTTGGCTTTTATCTGTGTTCATCTGTGTGCATCTGTGGTTAAAAAATAATCTGACAAAGTGTTAGGTATTCGGTTTTAATGGAGCGTCGGCTTATTGGAGTAGCGCTGAAACCAGGTTTCGACAATCTCGCGTACATGGGTTGGATAGCCGATGGTATCCATTTGTTCCATGCCTTCTCGAAAAAAACGTGAGGCATCCTCCGGCAGCATGGTGACAATGTCTTTGTAGGCGTCTTCTATGAATACCGGTTGATGGGAACGGGTGGCGACAATGGCGCGATTCAGCAACAGAACACGCCAGGGACGCAGCGGATTGCCGGCTTCCATATCCTGACGTATCGGTTCACTGACAGCATAGAAAATCTCGCTGATTTCCCGATATAGCTGTTCCAGATCTGCAGGCTGCATAATGCTGTTGGCAATTCTGGAAATCGCATTGACCACAGGTTCAAGGGTGGAAATTTCGGCCCCCAGGCGTGCAGCCCATAATGCAAACGGAAAACAGAGATTTTCGATATCCAGCGACTGCTCAGAAAGGTGTATCGAGGCTGCCAGTGATGAGAGTTCCGAGAACAGCTGTATGCCGTAGTCACTGCACTGATTGAGTTCGGCCATATCTGGCGCTTGATCATCTTCTCCAGAGTAAAATTGCAAAATACCCTGCAACTGCTCGACTGCCTTGATAATCAGATCAGGATTGGTTCCATGCGTATCATCTTGTGACTCATCCTGCCACTGCTCGGCGACGCTGTCTGCCAGGGTGAAAAACTCCTCCATCAGGGCGCCAAGATCAGTCGGATCAATATATTGCGTGGGTGAATGCATGTTTCCTCAGGTAAAATGAATGCATGGAAATCATCTATGATCTACACAGCCATTCTACAGCCTCTGATGGCACACTGACACCCACGCAGTTGATTCGTCGTGCACATGAGGCCGGCGTGAGTGTGCTGGCGCTGACAGATCATGATTCAACCGGAGGCATTGCCGAGGCGCAGCAGGCTGCTTCAACGTGTGGCCTGCGACTGGTTCCCGGAGCTGAAATCTCTGTGACCTGGCAGGGGACAACCATCCATATTGTTGCTCTCGGAATCGATCCGAACAATCCACGATTGCAGCGGGGTCTGAAAAAACTGGTGGAGTTTCGCCACTGGCGTGCACAAGAGATTGGCCGCAAACTTGAAAAGGCAGGCATCAACGGCGCCTATGAAGCAGCCAGGTCATTGTCGAATGGAACCCTGATCAGTCGTACGCATTTCGCACGCTTCCTGGTCGAACAAGGCAAGGCAAAGGATATGCGAGCCCTGTTTCGACACTATCTTGTCAAAGGCAAACCCGGATATGTGCATGGTGAGTGGGCCTCGCTCGATGAGGCCGTCGGCTGGATTCGCGGGGCCGGTGGGCAGGCTGTCATCGCCCACCCGGCCCGCTACCGCATGACACGTACAAAACTGAGAAAGCTGATCCGCGATTTCAGGGATGCCGGTGGAGAAGCGCTGGAGGTGGTCTCGGGCAGCCACAGTGTGGATGAAGCATTCACAATGGCGGCGCATGCAAAGGATTATGAGCTGCTCTCATCAGTCGGGTCTGACTTTCACTCTCCTGAACAGTCATGGACCGAATTGGGCAGATTGACGCCGTTGCCGCATGGCTGTGTTCCGGTGTGGCGCGACTGGGGGTTTGGTTAACCATTTTTTTAACCAGTAGAGTAGAGAACAAACCAGCGACAGCGCGCTGATTTGCTCCCCCTCGTCAAACCGGACATGCGGTTTTCCCGCATCCGGCTTTCCTATTGCCTTCACAGCATTGCTATCAGGGAAGCCAGCTGTCACAATTGTATCAGGCCTAAATTCCCATACAGGTGCTGATACCATGTCACCTCTGCCGGTGGCCGGTAGGGGCGCTGACTTCGACGTTTCAGGTGCTTGATAAGCCTCAGTTGCACAAACCGGTTCATTTGACGATGGCTCTTACGTGGATACCCTTTGCTGAAGTAACCGGCCCAGCCACCAAGCTGCTGGTTCAGTTTTTCGATCAGTTCAGGTATCGGAACGTGTGAGCGATGCCGGTTGACCAGTTGGCGTACTTTCTCTCGTCGCCTCGCACAGGCTCCATCGCTGGGGAACAGGTTAAGATACCGCTTCTTTTGCCCATACAAATCTCTGTCATACCGATAGCTGTAGCCTAGAAAATTCAGCACGGCTCCCGGTTGCTGCAGGTCAATAATGGTCGTTTTCTCACGGTTGATCGTTAATCCCATCCACTCCTCAGCTGTCGCTTCCACCCAGTCGGTAATGCCCGTTCCCATGTACTTCGCCATAATCACAAAATCATCCGCATAGCGGATCAGTGCGGCATTGGCAAAATGGGCTGGACCTCCCTTTCGATGGAACAACTTGTCAAACCAGTGCAGGTAGAGATTGGCTAGCAGCGGTGAAATGACGCCTCCTTGCGGAGTGCCCTCTCTGCTGCGTTGCCTTCTCAGTGGCTTACCTCGCCCGCCTCCCTCTTCTATCGGCGCCTTGAGCCATTGGCGAATGAGTTTGAGCACGCTGCGGTCAGCAACACGCATCTCCACGCAGGCCATTAGCTTGTCATGCGGGATGGTGTCAAAGTAGGCCTTGAGATCGGCATCATAGATGGCTCTCTTTCCAGCTTGCAGTGCGGCTTTTATCTCATCGAGCGCCTGATGGGCACTTCGTTTGGGGCGAAATCCATACGACATATCCAGGAAATCTGCCTCAAATATCGGCTCCAATATCAGTTTCGTGGCGGTTTGTACAACGCGATCACGTAGCGTCGGGATGCCGAGCGGGCGCTGACCGCCGTTCGCCTTCTCGATCATGACGCGTCGTACTGCTTGCGGGCGATAGCTCTTCTCTCTCAAAGATTGATGTATCTCTTCCAGAAAGGCGGCTTCTCGTTCAGGGCTGGCCTGTATCTCTTCGATACTGACGCCGTCCACGCCAGGTTTGCCGTTGTTGGCGACCACCTGGGCCCATGCCGTTGCAAGCACGTCTTGCCGGTAAATCCGATCATACAATGCGTAGAATCGAAATCGCGGCTCCTGTTTCGCTTTGATGTAGAGTTTCTTCCTCAGCCTGAAGAGAGCTTCGGGAAGACATTTATGGTTCAACATAAATGCCTCGGGTATCTCTACCCATCCCTTTTCCGTAGCGGGCTTGTTTTTCTCAGCCAAGCGGCTTCTCCTTCTGATTCCAAAACACAACAATAGCAAGGCTCCTTCGCTCCACGCACATTACATGCGCTTCATCACTACTATGAACCTCTCCGACTCCCGACAGACGGATTCACAAGGTTATGTCTTCCCCTGCTATCCTTTGGATTACAAGCCCCAGCCTGACGGGTCTCCCGAGTTCCCGGTCACTCTTTCATGGCACGCCGTCCGCTTTGACTCCGATGGAGTGAACTGCTGCGCTTGCTGATTTCTTCACAGTCCATGCTGGCTTCACCCAATCCGAGAGGCTGGCCATCCATACTTTGTGTAACGAAGCTCATTTCGGTTCACGCTTTCGCATTACGGCTTACCATTTCGTTGTCCAGCACCTCCGGTGCTTTCGCCTTTCTCTAGCTTAAAAGACCGGTCTCGCTCCCCGTGCTTCGTTACCTCCATCACGACAGACCGCAACTACCTGTTCAATCAGCAATTAACAGGGCAAACTCCTTACAGCTTGCTAGAGTGACCGAGCTTCGCTCGGCGCACCAGATAAACACAGATGCACACGGATACTCTGATATCATTTTTCATCTGTGTTCATCTGTGTTCATCTGTGTTCATCTGTGTTCATCTGTGGTAAAAAAACAGCCCCGTCACTCCAAACTACCATCACCGCCGGGAGCGCCGCCTTGCTTTTTTGGCGGCCTTTTTTTCCCGGCTAATCGCGCCTCCAGCCCTCTCCTGCTCCATCATTGCGG
>JAIVTC010000313.1:0-2612 GCA_048629055.1 Candidatus Bathyarchaeota archaeon | reverse complement strand
CAGCCATAGGTCCAGAAATCGAGTATCACCACCTTGCCCTTCAGATCTTCCAGGGTCAGCGGGCGCGAGACATTCAGCCAGGGGAGGGCGGGGTCAAATTCGATCGCGGGTGGATTGTCGGTTTCCGCTTCAGCGCGACAGGCTGTATTGAATCCTGTGAGTATCAGGAGGATCAGAAAACCAACGAAATAGATGAAAGTATATTTTTGTAAATTCAGCATGAATTGACTATAGCACTTTATTGAGATTGATTATTACCTGCAGGAGGGCTATCTTCTACACAGGATAGATGGACGCTACTTATGAGATGGATTTCAATCGCTTTTCTTTGCGGCATTCTGCTGCTGGATCAATTCTCCGCAATTCCCTCCTGGCCATGGCTTGCCGCGGCGATGCTGACAGGATTGATCTGCTCAAAGTATCTTCATACTGCCTGTGTGTGGGTTGCCCTCGGCTTCTGCTGGGCTGCCGTGGCTGGCGCCGCCTATCTGTCACAAATCCTGCCTGAAGAGCTGGAGCGTCAGGATCTGCTTGTCGAGGGCAGGGTGGTTTCACTGCCTGACAATGCTGCATCATCGACTCGTTTTCTCTTTGCAGTCGAGCAATGCTGGCTGCCTGATGGAGAAGAGATCGATTTCAATGGTATTGCGAAGTTGAGTTGGCGCAGTCATGAGATACGACCGCTTGGGGGAGAGCGATGGCGATTGAAAGTCAGGCTGCGTCAGCCCAGGGGCTTCAGAAACCCCGGAGGTTTTGATTATGAACGCTGGCTGTTTCAGCACGATATTGCCGCCAGGGGATATGTGCGTGATTCCACCGATAACCGCAGAATTGCCGGGAGAGGCCTGACACCGTTGGTGTTGCGCCAGACTCTGCGCCAGCAGATTGCAGTCAATGCACCGGCTTCACCGGCAAGAGCGGTGCTGAATGCATTATTGATCGGTGATCGCAGTGGACTGAGCGACGCGGAGTGGCAACTGTTCCGCGCCACCGGCACCAGTCATCTGATCGCCATTTCAGGGCTGCATATTGGTCTTGTTGCTTTTATGGCGTGGATGCTGGTCGAATTCCTGTGGCGAAAAGCAGGGCGTTTGCCGCTGCTGCTGCCATCGCCCATTGCCGCAGCCTGGGCCGCACTGCTGGCCGCCGCCGTCTATGCAATGCTGGCGGGGTTTTCCATTCCGACACAGCGCGCCCTGCTGATGACAGCGGTATTTTCATTCGCAATCATCTTCAGACGCAACAGCAGTTCGCTGGATGCTGTTGCATTGGCGCTGCTGCTGGTGCTGGTGATCGATCCCCGCTCCGTGCTCTCTGCGGGATTCTGGCTCTCCTTCATGGCTGTGACTATGATTCTGCTGCTGATCAGACGCTATCCGCAGTGGGGCCGCTGGAAGATGTGGATAGCGATTCAAACAGGCCTGTTCGTGGCATTGATCCCGCTGCTGGCATTCTGGGATTTTCCGGCATCGCCGATCGGGCCGCTGGTCAATCTGATTGTTGTTCCATGGTTCTCCTTTGTGATCGTGCCTGCTGTGTTGATCACGGCTATGCTGCTGGCGATCTCCTTTCCGGGAGCTGAAACACTGTTGACGCTGTTGCTGAAATGCATTGCTGCAACCATGGATGCGATGGAGGTGGCAGCTCAACAGAGCGAACTCATCACTCTCTCGACTCCTGTATGGTGGATGGCGCTGTTGGCCGGCGCCGGTGCGTTGCTGCTGTTGTTGGGCCGCCGCTGGTACTGGAGAGTAGCAGGTGTTCCTTTGTCACTGCTGCTGTTTTGGCCGCAATCTAACAGCATCGACAATCTGGCCTTGACTGTACTCGATGTCGGGCAGGGACAGTCAGTGGTGATCGAGACCAGCAACCATACGCTTGTCTATGATCTCGGGCCGATCTTCCCGAGTGGTTTCAACACGGCTGAATCGGTCGTGATTCCCTATCTGCGCAGCCGCGCCCGCCAGCGTATCGACATGCTGGTGTTGAGTCACGACGACAATGACCACACCGGTGGCGTATTGAAGTTTGTCGAGCGCATGGATGCAGGCAGCACCGTGTTCGGGCAGGAGATGCCGCAGTTTGGAATTCCCCATAAATCCTGTCACGACGTCGAGCCGTGGCGCTGGGATGGCGTCTCCTTTCGTTTTTTTAAAGCGCCGCTGGAGCCAGTCAACGACAACGATGCATCCTGTATTCTTCTGCTGGAACATCCCGGCGGGCGCATATTGATTTCAGGCGACGTCACCAGGCGAAGCGAGCTGTCGCTGCTGAAGCAGTATGGCGACCTGCTGCGCGCCGATGTGATCACCACACCCCATCATGGCAGCCGCACCTCCTCATCACCCGCTTTTGTCAGGCGGGTGGGGGCAAAAAACAGCATCGTCCCCGCCGGCTGGAAAAGCCGCTACGGCCTGCCAAAAGCCGACGTCATACAGCGCTGGAAGAAGAGTGGCGCACAGATCGACAATACAGCAGAAACAGGTGCGCTGCTCATGGAGTGGGATAAAGATGGCAGGCAATCCCTGCACAGATACCGTGACGATGCGCGCCGTTTCTGGAATCGGTAGTGTGGTATTGATCTATAAAATGTAACTTCTCAATAACCCCAT
>JAIVTC010000312.1:0-4551 GCA_048629055.1 Candidatus Bathyarchaeota archaeon | reverse complement strand
CCAGCAGCAGATAACAGACCAGCTGCCCCGGACCATGATAGGTCACCTGTCCGCCGCGGTCGCTGTATACCACGGGAATCTCTCTGGCATCGAGCAGGTGTTCGGCTTTCCCCGCCTGTCCCTGCGTGAAGACCGGCGGGTGTTCCACGATCCAGATTTCCGAGGCGCTGGCGGTGCTGCGCTGTGTCGTAAAATCCAGCATCTGTCGCCACACACGTGTGTAATCCTGCCTGCCCAGATGGCGGATAATGACCGCAGGGGAGGGTGTCACAAAGCCATTGCCACTGCTTCGTGAGCGCTCAGCTCGTGATAGAGCGCATCCATTTGCGCTCTGCTGGTGGCGTTGACGCGTACAGTGACAGCAAGATAGTTGCCCTTGCTGCTGGGTTTGCTGCTGACACTGCCCTCGCCGAGATCGGGAGCATGGCGGCGCACGATTTCAACCACGATGGTTTCAAAATCGCTGACTGCCCGGCCCATCGCCTTGACGGCAATTCCGCAGGGATACTGCATGATCTCCCCGGGAGCTTCATTCAGCAGATCCCGCATCAGATCTCTTCGCCTTGTCTGAGCCGCTCCTTGCACGCTTCATAGAGCGTGTTCATCTCTTCCCAGGCAGCGCCTGCAACGCCGTTGCCGACACTCTGCCCATTGAGTTTCAGCACCGGTAGAATCTCTTTTGTGGAGCTGCTCATCCAGATCTCATCCGCAGTGTGCAGATCCCCGGTTGAAATATTGACCTCTGCATAGGGAATGCCATGTAACTTCGCCAGCTCGAGGACGATTTCACGGGTGATGCCGGGAAGCAGAGAGTCGCTCTTCGGTGGAGTCATCAGCAGCTTATCCTTGACGATAAAGAGATTGCTGGCGGCGCCTTCGGTGGCTAAATCATCACTAATGAGAATCGCCTCCTGAGCTCCCGCCTCTGCCGCCTCATGACGCGCCAATACATTTGCCAGCAGTGTGATCGCCTTGATGTTGCAGAGTTTCCACCGGGGGTCGTCAAGGGTGATGGCATGGATTCCCCGGCGTTTCTCTTCAGCAGTCGGGGTTTTAAGTATTTTTGTCCTGGCATAGATGGTCGGCTCTATATTTTCCGGCCAGGCGTGGTCGCGCACATCGGTGCAGCCGCGAGTCACCTGCAGGTAGAGCGCCTGATCGGAACTGCCCAGCTGTGCGGTCAGACGAGTCAGAATCTCCTGCCACTCACTCTGTGTATGCGGGTTGGCCATGCCAATCCCGCGCAGACTGTTGTGCAGGCGCTGCAGATGATGCTGCAACTTGAACAGATGCCCTCCATAGACAGGGATCACCTCGTAGACGCCGTCGCCAAACAGAAAGCCGCGGTCGGTCACAGAGACCCTGGCCTCCTCGATCGGGAGAAACTTCCCGTTCAGATAGACATTGATGCTCATGGGGATTCGCTACTCCTCAAACCACAACAGCACGCTATCCATCAGCCAGCCGAATATCCCTGCCTCCTTGACCTCCTCAAGGGCTATCAGCGGAATGGTTTTGAGTTTGTCATCCTGCAGCATGACGTTGATGACGCCGATCTTCTGTCCCTTGCTGACCGGCGCCTCGAGAGGTGTTGTTAGAGAGATTTTGGCCTTGAGTTGGTCTTTCATGTCCCGCGGATAGCGGATGACGACATCGTCGCCAACACCAACGCTGAGGTTGTCCTTTTCACCTTTCCAGATTTTGACGGATTTGAGCTCGTCCCCTTGCTTGAAGAGCGTGCTGGTCTCAAAAAAACGAAAACCCCAGTTGAGCAGCTTGCGGGATTCTACGACGCGGGCCGAGTCGCTCTTGGTGCCCATGATGACAGCAATCAGCCTGGATCCATCCCGTTTGGCAGAGGAGACCAGGCAGTAACCAGCGGCTGCAGTGTGTCCGGTCTTGACGCCATCGACGCTTTCATCCTGCCACAGCAGGCGGTTGCGGTTGGGCTGTGTAATCTTGTTGTAGGTGTATTCGCGTTCAGCGTACCACTTGTATAATTCAGGAAATTCAAGAATGGTTGACTCTGTCACCAGCGCGATGTCGCGTGGAGTGGTGTAGTGATTTTCATCCGGCATGCCGGATGCATTGACAAAATTACTGCCGTTCATGCCCAGCTGCGCTGCATGCTTGTTCATGAGTTCGGCAAAGGCCTCTTCGGAACCTGCAACGTGCTCGGCCAGGGCTACAGCGGCATCATTTCCGGACTGGATAATCAGTCCTTTGAGCAGTTTTTCGACTGAGACCTGCTTGTTCACCTCGATGAACATTTTCGATCCCTGCATTTTCCACGCTTTCTCGCTGATGAGGACCATATCCTGAAGCGCGATGCGACCCGCTTTGATTTCGGAAAAGACCACATGCGCAGTCATTATCTTGGTCAGGCTGGCTGGTTCCAGGCGGGCATCGGCATTGTTTTCACTGAGTGTTTGTCCACTCTCGACATCCACAAGCAGGTAGCCGCTGGCATTGACCGTCGGAGCCTTGACGGCAAATGATGCGCCGGGAGTGAGTAAAAAGAGAAGCAGGGCGGTGGGTAAGAGCTGTCTAAACATCATAGTATTCATCATGATCATTGAGTGGATTGTTGATTGATTGCCTGTGCAAGTTGATAAACTGCCATCGCATAGAGGTTGCTGTGATTATATCGTGTGATGACATAAAAGTTGTGTAAACCGAGCCAGTAATCCTGTTTATTTTTCTGTTGATATTTCAGAATTGCAGCTTTATCCAATGCGCTTACCTCCGGCGGCAAGCTGACTCCTGATTTACTGATTTTGCTGATTGAGACGTTCGGCTTCTGCCCGCGTCTGTTGCCAAGCGGCAGACCGGGAGGTTGCCGGTCGAGTTTGAAAGCAACGGCTTCCCCGGTTCTCCAGCCATGACGCGAGAAGTAGTTGGCAACACTGCCGATGACATCAGCAGTGCTGTTCCAAAGATCTCTTTTGCCATCGCCGTCGAAATCGACAGCATATTCGCGAAAACTTGAAGGCATGAATTGCGGCATACCCATAGCGCCTGCATAGGAGCCTTTGGGAGTCAGAGGCTCGAGCCCCTCCTCACGCGCCATCAACAGATACTGCTCCAGTTCGGAGCGGAAAAATTTTGCCCGTTTGGGGTAGCCGAAGGCGAGCGTCCTGAGCGCCTCCATGACGGCATAGCTGCCGGTATTCTTGCCATAGATAGTCTCGACGCCAATAATGGCAGTGATGATGTGTGCTGGTACGCCATAGGTTTGTTGTGCTTGTTTTAGCTCCTCGTGATATTTGCGCATGAACTTTTTACCGGCCTTGATGCGCTCGGGCTGGAGAAAGATCTTGCGGTACTTATACCATGGCATCGCCTCCGCGGGACGGGACATCGCCTTGATGATGGATGGCTGGTGTTTGGCTTTTTGCAGCTGCCGGGTCAATTGAGCTGCATCAAACTGGTGCTTCCCGACCATCTGTGTGACAAATTTTTGCTCCTGCTGTGAAAGGGCATAACTGTCAGTGACGGCCAGCAGCAAAAGCGCACCACCGGCTATGCATTCGCGGAAAGGGTGTCGTCCAGGGAGCCTCTGAATAAGATCATGGGATGGGGGTTCGGGGGAAGGGTAATGCAGATGCTTATTATAAACCACTGAAAGGTGACCCTTCCCCCGTAGAAAAACTTGCTGGAATGCTCCGCTCCTCGAGCAGAGCGACTTGGTCAGAGCTTTCCTGGTTGTCAGTCGAAAAATGAGGTGATTTCGGATTGTCTTGTCCTCGAAGGTTCACGATGCGTGTGGATTGACATCAAGATGCCAAATCCCGCCATGATGGTGATAATGGAGGTGCCGCCGTAGCTGACCAATGGCAACGGGACTCCGACAACCGGCATGATTCCGGTGACCATGCCGGTATTGACCAGCAGATAGATAAAGAAAACCAGTGTCAGAGCGCCTCCAAGCAGACGCCCATACGCCGAATCTGACATTACAGTGATATAGAGTCCACGCAAAATAATAAAGAGATAGAGCAGCATCATGATGATGATGCCGACCAGGCCGAGTTCTTCGGCAATGACGGCAAAGATGAAGTCGGTGTGTTGCTCCGGCAGGAAATCGAGATGGCACTGGGTGCCATTGAGCCAGCCCTTTCCAAACATGCCGCCCGAGCCGATGGCAATGCTTGATTGAATGATGTGATAACCGGCTCCAAGAGGGTCGTTTTGCGGATCCAGCAGCGTCAGTACACGACGTTTCTGGTAGGGATGCAGAAACATGTCGAGGATGTCCGGATTATAAAGAATGGCACTGACGCCGGCGATGGCAACGACGAACAGGAGGATAATCAGCCGCCAGCTGAGACCGGCAAAAAAGAGTGTGAACACCCCGGCAGCTGCAACCAGTATTGCGGTGCCGAGATCCGGTTGCTTGATGATCAGCGCGGCGGGGATCAGGGTCAGGATAAAGGCAGCCAGCAGATGCCAGGCTTTGACCGGTTGTGGCCTGGATGCAAGAAAGCCGGCGCACATCATTGGCACTGCCAGCTTGACGATTTCAGAAGGCTGAAAACGAAAGCCGCCGAT
>JAIVTC010000311.1:0-4359 GCA_048629055.1 Candidatus Bathyarchaeota archaeon | reverse complement strand
CCGGATCACGCAGCGCGCGAATCATGAAGCTCGGCGTCTTGCCTTCTGGAGCCTTTCTCAGGTCTCCGCCCATGGGCACACCGCGACGGTAGCCCTGGGCGATAAAGTCGTGCCGCGTTCCTTCATCGGCTTCGAAGTCCCATCCCGCAAAAACGCGCACCCTGATGCGAGTGCCCGTGGTTGCATACACCTCCTTGCGTTTCATCGCGCCGAAGATTTCACCGCGGGTATTTTCGCGTGCCCATACCGCTGTCAGACCGGAAGCCACCTCCTGCGAGGCGAAGACGCGCAACGAAGGATCCTGTGCGGGGACGACCTCGGTATCGTGCCGATTCGGACCAGGCTCAGCACTCTTGTACTTGCCGAAATAGTTCTCTTCGCGCGTTGTGGAGAGCGCAGTATGGGTGTCGGACGCCGCATTCATAGCGAACTTGTAGGGATTGACGCCTAACTCCTTGCCAAGCTTGAGTCCAAGTTTCAATGCAGAGCGTGCATACTCGTACTGCAGCATGTCATCTGTTTTGGCCGCCGTGCCGGCCAGGTTGCTCAAGTCCCAGCGTTCGAAGTCGGCGAACTCGTCATCAGGAGAGAGCAGCGGGTGTGTCTCTTCGTCACCCTTGATCTGAGTCATCTCGTGCAGCGGTTCCCAGCGCATGCGTGTTTCTGCATACTCACGGGTGATCTTTTCCCCGCTGAAGGTCTTTTCACCAAACATCAGGCCGTTGCTGAGGTTGCCGTTGTGGGGAATGGCAATGCCCCGACCGCCTGTCTTCTCCTCGTAGTTGGCCAGGTACTTCCACAGATCCTGCGGATCGGCGCTGTCGAACATGGAGAAAGGCATGGTCTGGCCGGTCTTCTCAGCGCCGTCGGCAAAGATGACCACGCGGTGAAGATTGTCACCGGCCGGGGTGGAAGTCCATTCGAAACCGGTCATCGCGGTAAAGCGGCCAGGCTCATTGTAGGTCTCAGCCTTGTCGAGAAAATCGATCCAGATACTGCGTGCAACCTCTTCGGACTCGAAAGGGCTTTCTCCTCTCACGCCGTGTTCAATGATATTGCCGTAAGCTTCCAGCCGCCCCTCCGGCCCGGAGTGGAAGCGTTTGTGCACCCAACTGCCCCAGGGATCAGCCAGCAGTTCCGGGTGTGACTCGTGAATCATCGGCGCCAGGCCGATAAATTCGGCGTGGTCGGTAATGACGAGGAAATCGAGCGGCCGGATCAATTGCACCGGCTGCCCCGTGTTGGAGATGACCTTCTCTCCCCGCGCGAAGCGAAATCCCTCGTCGACACCCAGCGTGGTCCCCACCAGCCCGGCATCGAAGGAGAGGTTGGTGTGGAAGTGGGTATCACCGAACAGGACCTCATCGGGATAATTTCGACCGGCGTAGGGCGAATAGACCCTCTCCGGTTCGAGATCCTCGGCGCTAACAGGGCGGTCCAGCGGCGAGGCGAAAGCCAGATTGGCAGTCAGCCCCAGGGCGATGACTGAAACGGCAATATTATTTGCGCGGAAGCTAATCATAAGTTTTCTCCTCTATCCATTTTTTCTGTTCAGAGGAACAGATATGGTGGTTCGTTTCATGCTATTTAATATAAAGAGTAGACGCGACGCCTCTCCAATATACAACTGCAAACCGCGTTGTTAATCGAACGTGGCGAACAGCTGTTGATCGCTGCCGACAATCCACGGGGTCAATACCCGTGTGACAGCCTTGACGGCTTTCCAGCATCCTCAAGCCAGTTGATGACACGGCTTTCAAGATAAGTGTAGAACGGATTGTACCTCATGCGCAGCAACCAGTTTTCGGGAATTTTCAGCAAGCCCCGCTCGCCCTTGATCGCCAGATCTCCGAGAAATATACGATCATCGTCCCGGGGGGGATGCTGGCCGTAAAGCGGGTCATCGGGCGGGAAAGCCAAGGCGACGTGGGAGAGGGAAACCACACCCCTGGGCCAGGCAAGGCCCAGGCTCTCAACCCCTGATTTTTCGAGTGAAAAGGGCGCCTTGCGGCGTGCCGTGACAACGGCGCTGTGCGGATTCTCGTTGCTAACGAAGGTCACGGCGAACGGCAGATTGCTGTTCTCCATCATACGCTTTGTCAGTGGGGCCGGATCAGACACCAGCAGGGTCGACTTGATGGCCGCATTGCGGTTGATATCGAACAGTACCAGCTCATTGTGACCGTTTGGCAGGCGCTTAAGCAGATTGTCGACCACAGCATCGGTGGTCACCGTCGCATCAACCGTGGACTTGAGGACCAGGATCGGCGGCAATTTATCGACTGCAGCCTTCTTCTGTGACAAGGCCTGCATGCGCCGGTCGACGCTGCGTGTGATCTGATGGACCTGGGCGCCTGCATTGGTCGCAAAGGAGTTGTACTTGTAGGGGTCGAATTCATCCATGACGGTGAGGTAGGCCAATCCGTCCATCCCGGGCAGTACTGCGAGGGCATTCTTGAATCCGGCCAGCGCACCCGCTGAACGGACTCTGATGGCCGGCGAGATCAACACCAGGCTTGCGGGTGCCGGAGCCTGCTCATCTTCCCTGGCATTGAGCATATAGTCCAGGGCCAGCGACGCACCGGCAGAATAACCAATCATGTGTATGGGCTTCGATCCCAGACTGCTCGCCAGATGTTGTATAGCGATGTTTACAGCCGCCGCCATATCCTGCCAGGTTATCTCTCTGAGGCCTGACGGCACTGTGCCATGACCGGGCAGGCGCAGGCCGACGACCTGGTAGCCACGTTGATTGAGCGCCATGCCCAGCGCCCGCAGGCTGTAGGGTGAATCCGACATGCCGTGCAACAGCAGTACGCCGCCCACAGGCTCATCGGCATGGAGTTCAAAACTGCGGTTCCAGTTGGGGTGATGACGCCTCGGATCTGCTGAGCTATTGGGACTGTAACGTTCCAGTGCATGTGCGGGGCCGACAGCGCTGTTGGCGTATATTTTCTCGTCCAGCTCTCTGAACAGCCTCTGTTCCAGCGCCAGGTAGTCGCCGAAGGTATGTACCTGATTACCCGGCATCTCCATGCTGAATTCTTCGCTGAGTTCCTGCGTGTGCCAGGGTTTGAGAGATGCGTTGCCGCCACACCCCTGCAGAGAGAACAGGATCACTGCAACTATCATGAGTGTTGCGCCGGGTAGCTGCAAACGGGGAAACAGGCTGGTTGCACGTCTCATCTGTTGTTCAGCGCCCCCGCGTCAGAACATAGTAACGTGATTTGTTCGGCGTCTGCAGAAAATAGAGTTCACGGCTATGCGGCAAATCGGTATCAGTGAACCGCAGGAACAAATCGTCGAAAAACTCCGGTGTTTCCAGGCTGAAGTTATGAAAGTTGCGCGTGCGGTTCACTGGCGTGACGTCAACCAGTATCAGCTGCTCATCGTCCGGCTCCAGCAACTCGGCCAGGCTTGCAGTCTGTTCAACCTGTCCCGGGTTTCCGGGATCCAGTGTGCTCTCACCCAGACGCAATCCGCGGTTGATGACACGGCTGATCAGCAGAGCCCGATCGTTGGACGAGACGTATACGGTGACATTCTTCGCCAGCGCTTTTATATCCTGTTTGAACTGATCGTTGAATTTTTGATGATCAACGTCGGGAGCGGTGAGCACCACGTTTTCGATTTCTGTCTGCGAATCGGAGAAATCAGCGTCCCGGTTCAGCAGGCTAAAGGCATCGACAACCACCTGACCCCCCATGCTGTTCGCCATCAGCCACAGCCGGTCTGGCTGCACATCCTCGATGATCATCTCCAGCGTCGCGGCAAGTTCAGCACCCGATTCAGCCGCGACCCGGCGCGCACGCCGGTATCCCCGCAGCGACGACCCCTGGTCGCCGGGCCAGTCGAACACCACGACCGGTGTATCGATGTCCAGAACATGGGAGAGAAATGCGGTCTTGCGCAGCGCAGAGGGAAAGCGTTCCCGGAAGCCATGCACGATGAGGAGCAATGATCGGCGCGGTGACGCCTCCACCTGTTGACGAAGTTTGGCGACGAAATTCTCCTTTTCCAGCGCCTCGATATTCTTCAGGCGTATCTCTTCGTTGAGGAACCAGTCGCTCGGATTGAGCAGCAACCCCAGACCAAGGGAAGCACGGATTTCCGTGTCAAAAAAACCGAACTTAAGGGAGGTCTCACGCCCGGACCCAAAACGCTCTTCAAGCGGTCCTTCAGCTGCATCACTGTCGCGATTGGTGACATAGAAAAAACGGAAGGTGCCCTGCTCCTCCAGTTGTGCCACCGTCATGCGCCGGAACGCAAAGGCTTCGGCATGTTCAAGCAGCGCCCGGGTGCCGAGAAAATAGGTATAGAGTCCTGCGATCACGAGGAGCAGCACAACAACTGCTGTGC
>JAIVTC010000310.1:0-2250 GCA_048629055.1 Candidatus Bathyarchaeota archaeon | reverse complement strand
ATATCTTCAGGAAAATGCCGTGAATACATCCATGTAGGCTCGAGTCGGCATCCCTGCCTCCTACGTTTCCTGCAGATACACCCGAAAACAGTGACTTGGTTTACAATTTTAACAAGAAGCTGAATAGTTATTTCTTCTTTTCATCTGTGTGCATCTGTGGTAAAAATTTTCATTCAGGACGACGGCCAAAAATCGCCTTCAATCCATCCTCAAGGGTCGCATAGCGTAGTTTCTCTCCCAGCAGATCAACCATTTTGCGGTTGGAGATGCGGCGCGATTCACGCAGATAGCTCATCATCCCGGCGCTCATCTCGCTCTCCGCCTGGCGCATGTCGATTTCAGGCGGTTGAGGCAATCCTGCATAGCGTGCAACAGTTGAGAAATAGTCGCTCATGGTTCCCGGATGCCCGTCGGTGACATTGTAAATCTCACCACTGCCACCCTTCTCCAGCAAGCCGAGGGTGATCTCCGCCAGATCATCTTCATGAATACGGTTGGTAAATGGCGCCTGGTTGGCGCGCAGCACCGGCTGCCGCTCCCTGATGCGCTGCAGTGGCAGGCGCTGAGCCCCGTAGATGCCCGCGACACGCATGATCACATAGCGCCAGCCATGCCGGGTGGCTGCAGTGATCAACTGCTGCTCGGCATCCACACGCCGCCTGGCGCGATCAGCCCGCGGCGCCACTGGCCGGGTCTCATCCACCCACTCGCCGTTGCAGTCACCGTAAACCCCCGTGGTGCTGAGATAGAGAAACACCTCCGGGCTGCCTCTCAACGTTTGCAGCAGATGCTTCATTCGCCAATCTTCAGTTCCTGTGCGAGGAGGCGGAGCCAGGTAGACAACCCTGACGCCGTCAACATCCAGCGCCTCGATCCCGGCGTCCAGATCAGCCTGGATGACATCGACCCCCAGTTTCTGCAGTTCAGTCCGGCTCTGCGTGGTGCGCACCAGCGCGCTGACACGTTCACCCTTGCGTTGCGCGATATGAGCAATTCGACGGCCGATATCACCGCATCCAATGATTAACATCTTTCTCATGGAGGTTTTAATAATCTATAAAATGCGGGACAATCTCGCAGTTTCTTATAAGATATGCAAGTCTATGAGTATTTATCAGGTCAAAGTCCAGCCCCTTGGAAGGGTGTTTTCCGTTCTACAGGGGGAAACCGTACTGGATGCAGCGCTGCGCCAGAATATCGGATTAGCCTATGGCTGCCGCAGTGGAAACTGCGGAACATGCGAAGTGACCCTGCTCGAAGGTCAGGTCAACTATGCTGATGACGACACTCCTTCGGGGCTGGCTGAGCCGGACTATGATTGCCTGCCCTGCCAGGCGCATGCCGGCAGCGACCTGGTCATCGAAGCCGAGCTTGTCGAACAGGCGGTTGAAATCCAGCCGCATACCATGCCATGCAAAGTGCAGAGTCATGAACAACTCTCTCATGATGTCATGCGCCTGATGTTGAAACTGCCGGAGAATCAGCGCCTGCAGTTTCTGGCGGGGCAGTACCTGGATTTTATTCTGCCCGGAGGAGAGCACCGTGCCTTCTCCATCGCCAATGCGCCGCATGATGACGAATTGATCGAACTGCATATCCGCCATATCGAAGGCGGCAAGTTCACGGATTTTGTATTTGACTCCATGCAGGATAAAATCGTGCTGCGCATCGAGGCGCCGCTGGGCACATTTACTCTGCGCGAAGAGTCAAGCTGCCCGATCCTGATGATCGGCGGCGGCACCGGCTTCGCGCCGTTGAAAGGCATGATCGAGCACGCCATCTATGTCGGCATCACCCGCCCCATCACGCTCTACTGGGGGGTGCGCGCCGAACGCGATCTCTACCTACCGGATCTGCCGCAGCAGTGGTCGCAGCAGCATGACAACTTCTCATTTATTCCTGTACTTTCAGAACCCGAAGCCACATGGCAGGGCCGCAGCGGCTTTGTACATGAAGCCGTGATGCAGGATATCGCGAATATCAGCGACTATGACGTCTATATGACCGGCCCCCCGGTGATGGTGAACGCCGCCGTCTCTGCTTTTGAAGCGGCCGGACTCAGTCGTGAACAGATGTTTTCCGACTCATTTGAATATGGCGCACAAAATGACAAATAATAGCCCGGGCATGGCAAACTTCAGGGGCACCACCATTCTCTCCGTACGCCGCAACGGTCGCGTCGTCATCGGCGGAGATGGCCAGGTGACGCTTGGCCAGACCGTCATGAAAGGCAATGCGCGCAAGGTCCGC
>JAIVTC010000309.1:0-9716 GCA_048629055.1 Candidatus Bathyarchaeota archaeon | reverse complement strand
GCATCAACGAGCCGCTGATCGCGTCAGGGTTTACACAGGCGGGAAGCCTGAAAGATTACTATGCTGACGGCATCGATGAATTACACTATGCTTACTACTTCAATCAGAAATTACTTGCGAGCACCCCGAATGAAAATTAAAACTGCAATCATTACACCGCTTATCATCGGTATTCCCCTGCTGCTTGGCAGTTGCACCCAGAAAGCGCCTGGGGTGGATCTCGATCGGGTTATGAAAATCACCACCCAGAGCATGCAGCGATTTGAACAATCAAATATGAATGGCGTCAAAGGCAATATGGATGATCTGGCAATGGCGCAATTCAGCCGGGATCTGGCTGATGATCTGCGCATGGCGCAGCCTCCTCTTTACACAAGCCCGATTGGTATAGTGGTTGCGAAAGACGGCTCGATACAGGGCTATAATGATAAGAATGGCAACTATGTCAGGGAGACAGGTGAAGGGGATCTCTTCAAAATCGAGATAGACAGCCAGAACAACCGCATCATCGCTTCCAATGACGGTGTCGTGCGTGAGCAGGGAATGGGCATGGGAGGCGGTTTGATGATGGGAATGCTCATGGGCAGCATGTTGAGCCGCCAGAGCGCCGCCGGCATCAGACCCGGCGCATTCAACAACAAGCGCGCCACGCCAAAACCACGCGCCAGGACCAGCAGCGCCCGCTCACTCGCCGGTTCCGGGAGTTTCTCCTCCGGGAAGTAATCCCGCAGCTTTTAAAAAAACAATACACCACGAAATACACGAAAAGCACGAACAACAGATCTGTTTCTGTTAACTCTTTTTCGTGTATTTTGTGTTTTTCGTGGTCAATTTTTTCTTTTAAGTGAAAGATTTCTCCCTTTGGTCGAAATGACAATTGTAGGGCGGCATAAACGGTAGTGCATCCCGCCATGATATTGGAACAATCCCAAGAATTCCTCACGAAGCCCATTTTCCTCATTCCGCCATGCCACAACAATCCATCCAGGACTTCAGCCGGCTGACTTCAAAACAGACCGGCATTCTGCTGATCTCGATTCTGATCGTCGCTCTGTGCGGCATCGCCTACGAGTTGATCATCAGCAGCGTTTCCAGCTATCTGCTGGGAAACAGCGTCTACCAGTTCTCCATGACCATCGGTTTTTTTATGTTCGCCATGGGCGTGGGTTCTTTTCTCACCAGGCTGCTTGGCGATGATCTGATCCGCAATTTCATCAGCATCGAGATCGCGCTCTCCCTGGTTGGCGGGATATGCAGCCTGCTGCTGATGATCGTCTTTCCCCAGGCGCGGGTGCTGTATGAAACCGTGATGTACAGCCTGATTCTGATCATCGGCGCCCTGGTCGGCATGGAAATCCCCATCCTCACCTCTATTTTGGCGCAGAAGCAGAACATCCGTGACTCCATCTCCAATGTGATGTCATTCGATTATCTTGGCGCGCTGGTGGGTGCGGTCGCCTTCCCGCTGTTTCTGCTGCCTCATCTGGGCCTGATTCGCTCCTCATTCGCCATCGGGCTGATCAACAGCTTCATCGCATTGATCAATATCGTTGTGTTCCGCAAGTATCTCAGGCACCCGAGGTTGTTCATGGGGGCTGCCCTGTCGGTCACCGCGCTGCTGGTTGCGTTTCTGCTGTATGGCTCTGTGCTGACGCGTTTTGCCGAGAAGCATCTCTATTTTGACGACATCATCTATCAGCAGCAGACAATCTATCAAAAGATCGTCGTCACCAGGTCAGCGGCCAGCGGGGATACCAGGCTCTACATCGATGGCCATATCCAGTTCTCCTCGCGTGACGAGTATCGCTACCATGAAGCGCTGGTGCATCCGCTGATGTCGATACCGGGCAGCAGGGAGCGTGTCCTGATCCTTGGGGGAGGGGATGGGCTGGCTGCCCGGGAAGTCCTCAAGCACCAGGATGTCAGGACGATTCATCTGGTCGACATCGATCCCGAGATGACGCAGATCAGCAAACAGCTGCCGCTGCTTTCAAGCATGAACGCCAACAGCCTGGACGATCCGAGACTCAAGATCTTCAACGATGACGCATTCAGCTTTATCAATCAGCCGGGGATGTTGTATGACCGCGTCATCATCGATATGCCGGATCCGCACAATGAAGCGATCAACAAGCTCTATTCACGCGAGTTTTACACCATGATACGCAGGCGCATGACACCCCAGGGCGTGCTCGTCACGCAAAGCTCCTCTCCTTTTTTCACACGCAAAACCTTCTGGTGTATCGAGCAGACGCTGGCATCGGTATTCGAGCATACACTCAGCTATCACAACACCATCCCCTCGTTTGGCGTGTGGGGTTTTAACATGGCGCGCAACGGCAGCCCGCTGCCGCGTGACTATGATTTTGAGATACCAACCCGCTACCTGGACAGCGCCGTCATGGATGCGGCGCTGATCTTCGGCAAGGATACGCAAAAACTGGCGTCACCGGTCAATTCAATCCTGGAGCCGAAGTTGTATCAGCTTTACATCGATGATTTGAAAGGCTAGAGCCCTCACCCCGGCCATCTTCCGGAGTGAGAGGGGTGGTGTAGGATGTGCTGAGGTACGAAGCGCATCAATCGCGAACGATGCGCTTCGCAAGCTCAGCAGCATCCTACGGAGGGTGTTTTTCAGCGGATTCAATGCCCTGCATAGAGCGCATCGATCTCATCTTTGTGTTGCTCGATGATCATGCTGCGCTTCAACTTCAGGGTGGGAGTCAGCATGCCGTTTTCGACGCTCCACGCATCATCGATCAGGGCAATGCGCTGTACATTGGCGTAGCCGGGGAAATCGGCAAGAGAGTGATTCACGATAGTCAGCAGATGTGTGATTATTTCTGCATCCTGAATCAGCGCCGTACCCGTGGTGGTGACGCCAAGGGTTGGCGCCAGTTTGTTGAGCTCATCCTTATCCGGGACGATCAGCGCAGAGAGATAGGGGCGGGCATCACCGATAATCAACACCTCGTTGATCACGGCTTGCGTTGCAATTGCCAACTCAATATCACCCGGCGACACCTTCTCGCCGTTGGAAAGCACCAGGATCTCCTTGAGCCTGCCGATGATATAGAGATGCCCGTTGTCGTCAAAACGACCCTTGTCGCCGGTGTGCAGCCATCCATCCCTGTCGATGACTTCCGTGGTCGCCTGTTCGTTGTTCCAGTATCCCAGCATCACGCAGGGACTGCGCGCCAGGATCTCATCCTCCTCGCCGATCACCACCTCCATGCCGGGCATGACCCTGCCGATACTTGCCGGAATATTATCTTCAACGCGATTCACTGACAGGGTGGGGCTGTGTTCGGTCAGTCCATACCCCTGGATGATGGGTATGCCGAGACCGATGAAGAGCCGGCTGATCTGTGGCGAAAGCGCAGCGCCGCCGCACACGACAAAGCGTAATCTGCCGCCGAACCTGCTGCGCACCTTGGCCCCAACCAATCTATCCAGCAGAGGGTGCAGCAGTTGTTCCTTCACTCCGGCATGCTGCGCTCCCTGCCGCTGTTGAAACAGAGCCCAGCCGCTGTCAACAGCGAGTTGGAACAGCTTCTGTTTGATAACTGATTCCTGCGCCAGCTTCGCCGAGAGTTTGCTGTAGATGCGTTCAAAAATACGCGGCACGGCAATCATGACTGTCGGTTTTTGCTGCTCCAGATCCTCGCCAAGATGGGGTATCGAACGTGCATAGACGATGCTGCTGCCGGCGGCGATTGGCAGGTAGTAGCCGATGCTGCGCTCAAAGGCGTGTGACAGCGGCAGGAAGGAGAGAAAGCGGTCGGTGGCGTTGATCTCGATCGATTCAAGACCGCTCTTGACGTTGAACAGGATATTGCGGTGACTGAGCATCACTCCTTTGGGGTGTCCTGTCGTCCCGGATGTATAGATGATGGTTGCGAGCGTATCATCAGGCATCTCCTCCACCAGGAATTCAGCGGGGGCATCCGTCAGCCACTCATTAACATGCATCACCCTGACCGGGCTGCTTTGTGTTGCAACGGGTTGCAGTGTAATCACAGCATCCAGCTGCGCCAGCACCTCTTCGATGGCTTTGAGTTCCCGCCACTCTTCCTCCCCCTCGATCAGCAGCAGGCGAACTCCGGCATCCTTGAGCAGCCAGGCGATATTACCGGCGCGATCATTGGTGTAGATGGGTACAGTCACCAGTCCGAGACCAAGCGAGGCCTGATCAAACAGCACCCACTCGCGACAGTTGCGCAGCATCACGGCGACGCGGTCGCCTCTTTGCAGGCCGTCCCGCTGCATGGCACGCTGCCAGCGGGCAGCATCAGCCATTGTTTGTGACCAGCTGTAGTCGATCCACTGCTCAGTGACGGCATCGAATTGTACGAAGGCTGTCTTATCCGCTGAGATCGCCGTGCGCCTGGCAAAGAGTTCTGCGAGAGTATTGACATTGCCGGTATCGATGTTGTTTTTCATTCTTTCCCCTCACCCTGGCCCTCTCCCGGAGGGAGAGGGGAGAGCCAGCCGCTGTCGGGCTTGAAGCGCTTGCCATGCTGCTGTTCCAGCTGCTGCAGTTTTTCCAGCATAGCATCCTTGCCGTAGTGCTCGATATAGTGCATCGGTCCTCCGCGAAAGGGTGCAAATCCGGTGCCGAAGATGATGCCGGCATCGACGGCATCCGCATCTGCAACCACGCCTTCGCGCAATGTGGCGACGGCTTCGTTCAGCAGGCGCCCGATCAGACGGTCAGCCAGCATCTTGTCGACAGGTTGCCTGACCTTTTGTTTGACTGCTTTGCCTTTTTCGTAACGATAGAATCCTTCGCCGCTTTTGCGGCCCAGTTTACCGGCTTCGACCATGCTGATGAGCTCTTGCGGAACCTCGATGGCGAGCGTATCGCCCAGCTTTTTAGCAACCGATTTACAAATATCGAGCCCGACCGTATCCGCCAGTTCAATCGGCCCCATCGGCATGCCGAACTCTTTCGCCGCCTTGTCGATCACCGCAGCCGGTACGCCCTCTTTGTGCAGCTGCATCGCCTCCATTAGATAGGGAAGCAGTACTCTGTTGACGAGGAAACCCGGGCTGCTCTTCACCAGCAGGGGGAGTTTTGAGATGCGTTTGGAGAATGCCAGGGCTCTCTCGATGACAGCCGCATCGGTGCCGGTCATGGTGACGATCTCCAGCAGCGGCATCTTGGCCACCGGGTTGAAAAAGTGCAACCCCACCAGGCGGCCTGGATCCTGCAATTTTTCGGCCAATATCTCCAGCGGGATGCTGGAGGTATTGGTGGCGAGAACGGCATCGCTCTTCATGCGCGGTTCGAGCTGTTGATAGAGCGCCTGTTTGGCCTCGGCATCTTCATAAATCGCTTCGATAACCACATCTGCCCGGGGTACGCCACGGGCGAGATGATCCGGGATCAATCGATCCATGGCGTCTCTGACCTTGCGCTGGTCGCGCAATTGCCTGCTGAAGAGTTGCTGCGCACGTCCGATTGCGCGTGACAGCATTTCGGGAGACTGATCCTGAAGTGTGACGGTGAATCCCTTGAGGGAACACCAGGCGGCGATATCACCACCCATCAATCCACCGCCAACCACGTGCACATGTGCGGGTTTGAACCCGGGATCGCCTTTTTGCGCCTTGAGAAGGTTTTGCAGCAGAAACACGCGGATCAGATTTTGTGCAGTTTCCCCCGTCAGCAGTTTGGCAACTTCCTGCTGCTCGCTGAGCGCCATCTGCTGGGGATTGCCGGTGCTGGTGTTCCAGTGATCCAGTAATGCGTATGGAGCCGGGTAGTGCTCGAAGGAGACTTTTTTGTTCACCTGGCGTTTCAGCCAGGCGGTAACGCCGGAGCGCACCAGCGGAACACCGGCGAGGCGCTGCAACAGAGGCGGACGACGGCGATGCGGGCGATTCTGGATCAGGTAACGCGCTGCTGACTTGAATTGCCTGGTTGCAACCACTTCATCAACCAGGCCGATTTTTTTTGCCTGCCTGCCGTTTAAGTTGCGGTTGGTGAGCATCAACTGCAGTGCGTTGAGATGTCCGATCAGCGCCGTCGAACGCACCGTGCCTGCAAATCCGGGAAAAATACCAAGTCGGGTCTCCGGAAAGCCGATGCGCACATCTGCGTCATCACTGGCGACGCGATAGCTGCAGGCCAGCGCCAGTTCCAGGCCGCCGCCCAGGCAAAAACCATGAATCAATGCCACGCTCGGGAAAGGCAGGTTCTCCAGCTTCTCGAGAATCTCATGGGCATGATGGATCAGCTGTTCAGCCTCATGCCTCTCCGTCATTCCCGCAAAGGCCTTGACGTCTGCTCCGGCAATAAAGCCGCTTTTTTTATCAGAGAGAATCACCAGGCCGACGGGGTTGTGCTGGGAGATGGAGAGCAGTTGATGATCCAGCTCCTCGAGCATCTCCGTGCTGAGAATGTTGGCGCCGGAGTTGTGCATATCCACATGCAGCCAGGCGATGTTCTCCGCATCGATCTCAAAATTCCAGTTATTCATCTGCTTCGCCTCCACGCTTGTCACTCTCCTGTTGTGCGTCATTGGTGATCCACATGGCGCCGCCCTGTCCGCCGCCGATACACAGGCTGGCGATGCCGTTTTTGGCCCTGTGGCGTTTCAGTATATGCGCCAGATGCAGCACGATGCGCGCTCCGGACGCCCCCACCGGGTGTCCGAGGCTGACAGCGCCGCCATCGACATTCAGTCGGTCGCAGGGTATCTCTCCAAATGCCTGCTGCTGGCCAAGCTCCTCCCTGCAGAATTTGGCGTCCTCCCATGCCATGCGGCATGCCAGCACCTGGGCGGAGAAGGCTTCGTTGATCTCCCAGTAGTTGATGTCGCTGGAATGCAATGCATTGCGCTCAAGCAGCGGGGCCATGGCGTAGACGGGCCCCAGTCCCATTTGCGCCGGATCGAGTCCGGCCCACTGTATATCCCGGATGCGCGCCAGCACCGGCAGTTGATACTGTTCAACAGCATCGGCAGACGCCAGCAGCAGCATCGCCGCGCCATCGGTGACCTGGGCGCTGTTGCCGGCGGTGACGCTGCCGAATTTTCGATCGAAGACCGGTTTCAGCTTTGCGAGGCTCTCCAGATTTGAGTCCCGCCTCAGGCCGTCGTCTTGCTGATAGAGTGTGCCATCATCGGCATAGAGGGGAATCAGCTCTTCGAAATAGTCATTGTCGATGGCGCCGCCAAGGCGCAAGTGACTTTTGGCAGCATACTGATCCATCATTCTGCGGCTGATGCCAAAGCGGTTGGCGAGGTTCTCTGCAGTCTGTCCCATACTCAGTCCGACAACAGGATCTGTCAGGCCGCGCAGTAATCCAATCACCGGTTTCAGGTGTTTGCCGCTGAGCTTCGTCAGCTGCTTGAGGCGTGCAGTCGTGGATGCAGCGCGGTTCCACTCCGCCAGCCAGTTGACCATCAGTGGGTTCAGCAGCACCGGGTGGTGGCTCATGGATTCGGTGCCGCCCGCCAGCACCAGCTCGGCGCGGCCGCTGACGATATCTTTTGCTGCGCTGTCAAGCGCCTGCATGCCGGAGGCGCAGTTGCGCTGCACTGTCCATGCCGGCACACGCTGCCCACAGCCAAGCCGCAGTGCCACCACGCGTGCGATGTTGGCTTCGTCCGGTCCGGAAGAGACGCAGCCGAGGATCACCTCATCCAGTTGAGATGCGGCAAACGGCTGGCGGATCAGCAGCGCGCGACCCGCTGCAACGGCAAGATCCGAAGCATGAAAAGCCCCCGGCTTGCCGCGCGCCTTGAGAAAAGGCGTGCGGGCGCCGTCGACGAGATAGACGGCTCTTCCTTCGAGCATAGATTGTTGTTTCATACTGGCTCCTTCTTTTAGAGAGGTTTTACGTTTTAGGTTTTAGGTTTTAGGTGGGTAGACTTAAAACTTAATACCTAAAACCTAAAACATCCCTAATACTTTTTAAAACTATCCACAGCGATTACCTTGCTGCGCAACTCCTCCAGCAGCAGTAACTGATCGAACTGCTGATCATCGATCAATCCCTCTGCATGGGCGGATTGAAACATCTCTTCTGCTGTTGTCCCTCGAATGCGCCCCTCCTTGTGCGCACTGCTGATGCTCTTCTCGACGGCATCCAGTTGTACGGACAGATCAAGCGCTGCCTCGAGTTGACCAACAGGCTCGTTTGTGTCGCTGGTAATGAAGATCCCATGAGTGAGCCTGTCGCGCGCATCAGAGGGCGCAAGCAACAGTTTTGCTATCTTGCTGTCGCTGACATCATCCGGTTCATGAAAAGGGCAGCCGGTGGGGAACACCAACAGACGCAGCGCCCATGCCAGCGGTCGCAGCGGCAGGTTGCGAAACAGCGAGCGCAGGCTCTGCTGCATGCTGAAGAGGCTCTGCTGCATGGCCCAATGCAGCAGCGGCAGATCATCGTCCTTGCGGCCATCGTCATGGAAGCGCTTGAGCACTGCGGAACAGAGATAGAGCTCGCTCAATAGATCGCCCAGACGGGCAGAGAGGCGCTCCTTGCGTTTGAGTGCTCCTCCCAGGGTCATCATGGCTGCATCGGCACAGAGTGCGAAGGCTGCGCTCATCCAGTTGAGGCGCTGATAATAGATCTTGTCGCTGAGCGCCTGCGGTGGAGTTCTCGACAAGCGGCCGCGTGTCACTCCGAGCAGCAGCGCGCGGGCAATATTTGCAACCATGTATCCGGCGTGTCCCAGCAGGGCATGGTCGAAGGCATTGAGAGCTTTCTCGCGGTCCTCTTCGGCAACAGCCTGGAACTCTTGCAATACCCACGGATGGCTGCGGATGGCGCCCTGTCCGAAGATGATCATGGAGCGCGTCAGAATATTTGCGCCTTCAACGGTAATACTGATCGGGATTGCCTGGTAGGTGCGTCCCGTCAGATTGGAAGGGCCGAGACAGATGCCGCTGCCGCCCTGTATATCCATGGCGTCATTGGTGATGCGGCGATAGCGTTCCGTGAGGTGGTATTTGACGATCGCCGTGATGACAGATGGCTTTTCACCCAGGTCGATGCCACTGAGTGTCAACTGGCGGGCGGCGTCGGCCTGGTAGGTGTAGCCTGCGATGCGCGCAAGCGCCTCCTGGATGCCTTCAAACTTGCCGATCGGCAGGTTGAATTGACGGCGAATGCGGGCATAGGCGCCGCTATAGCGTGCAGCGGATTTTGCTGCGCCTGTCGCCAGCGAGGGCAGGGAGATGCCGCGCCCTTCAGCCAGCGATTCGACCAGCATTTTCCAGCCCTGACCGATGCCATCTTTCCCGCCAATGATCTGCTCCAGTGGTACAAACACATCGTGGCCGCGATTGGGGCCATTCTGGAATGGAATGTCCAGCGGGATGTGACGCTCTCCGATCTCGACCCCGGGAGTCTCCCTGGGGATCAGCGCCACGGTGATGCCGCGCGACTCCTGTTCACTCAGAAGGTGGTCGGGATCATAGAGCTTGAAGGCGAGGCCGATGAGGGTGGCGATCGGACCGAGGGTGATATAACGCTTCTCCCAATTCAGTCGCACCCCAAGGGTCTGTTTGCCATTCCAGGTTCCGTGACAGACGACTCCTGTGTCTGGTAGGGAGCCTGCATCAGAACCCGCTTTCGGGCCGGTGAGGGCAAAGCAGGGTATCTCCTCACCTGCTGCAAGCTTTGGCAGATAGCGCTGCTTTTGTTCTTTCGTGCCGTAGTGAAGCAGCAGTTTCCCCGGCCCCAGGGAATTTGGAACCAT
>JAIVTC010000308.1:0-6463 GCA_048629055.1 Candidatus Bathyarchaeota archaeon | reverse complement strand
GCCTTGTCAGTCTGAGACCTGGTCTCACTACGATTAAAGGCAGTTGGTCAAGACGACTTCATTCGATGACACGGGGTACGAGATAGAGCCCGTTTTCAGTTGCCGGAGCGATTTTCTGACTCAGCTCACGCTGGTCGACTTCTGTCACCTCGTCGGCGCGCAGGCGCTGTGTCATGTGCAATGGATGGGCCATTGCCGCAACGCCGCTGGTATCCACTTCATCCATCACAGCCACCAAATCGAGAATGCGTGACAGATCAGCCGTGAGCCGCTGCGCCTCATCGTCGCTGACTGCCACTCTTGCCAGATGGGCGATTTTTTCCACTTCAGATTGGTCAAAACTCATTTTTCACCTTTTATGCGGAACATATATTACTAAAAGAGTTGCAAGGTATCAGAAATTCTCTGCTGTGACTGAAAAAATAGAGCAAAAAATGAAATCTTTTCTTGCCGCTTGGCTCTTGCATTGTTAGATTACACGGTTCAATATCGGCATCTAATTTTGACGCCATCTTTTTCACATACACTCAAATATACGGAAAAAACGCCATGTTTAACCGAATCCGCGGAATGTTCTCCAATGATCTCTCCATTGATCTTGGGACAGCCAACACACTGATCTATGCGCGCGACCAGGGTATCGTGCTCAATGAACCTTCAGTGGTGGCGATTCGCACAGACAAGGCGAGAGGCAGTATGAAATCAGTGGCTGCCGTTGGCGAGGAAGCCAAACGCATGCTGGGACGTACGCCACACAACATCGAGGCGATTCGCCCCATGAAAGACGGCGTAATCGCCGACTTTACCGTCACGGAAAAGATGCTGCAGTATTTTATCCACAAGGTGCATGAATCCCGCTTTTTGCGCCCCAGTCCACGTGTATTGATCTGCGTCCCGGTCGGTTCCACCCAGGTTGAACGTCGTGCGATCCGTGAATCGGCGCTGGGAGCCGGCGCCAGAGACGTCTACCTGATCGACGAACCCATGGCTGCTGCAATCGGCGCCGGCCTTCCCGTCAATGAACCACGCGGTTCCATGGTGCTCGATATTGGCGGCGGCACCTCCGAGGTCGCGATTATTTCACTCAATGGAATCGTCTATGCCAACTCGGTGCGTATCGGCGGCGACCGCTTTGACGATGCCATCATCAACTATGTGCGCCGCAACTATGGAACCCTGATCGGTGAAGCAACAGCCGAGCGCATCAAACATCAAATCGGCTCCGCATTCCCGGGCAACGAGGTTCAGGACATTGAAGTCAAGGGCCGCAACCTGGCGGAAGGCATCCCCCGCTCTTTCGTACTTAACAGCAATGAGATTCTTGAATCCATGCAGGAACCCCTCTCCGGAATTATCGGCGCAGTCAAACAGGCGCTGGAACAGACGCCACCGGAACTTGGCGCTGATGTTGCCGAACGCGGGATTGTTTTGACAGGCGGCGGGGCCCTGCTGCGTGATATCGATCGTCTGATTGAGGAGGAGACCGGACTTCCCGTGGTAATTGCGGAAGATCCGCTCACCTGTGTGGCGCGAGGCGGCGGACGCGTACTGGAACTGCTGGATGAAAAAGACGCCGATCTGCTGGGATTAGAGTAAAGAAACCTCTGCATAAGGGATGAGGCAGAGATTAAAGTACCAAGAAGGTACTTGCAAAACCCCGTCATTCCGGCATATTTTTAGCCGAAATCCATTTTCTCGAGTAATATCTCAATAACTCCATGCATAATTACTTGTCATTTCGACCAAAGGGAGAAATCTTGAATTTGTTCACTATATCCCGTGCTTTCAGATTTCTCCCGATGGTCGAAATGACAACATAGCGAATGAAGAACCTGCACGGGCTTATTGAGAATTTACGTAATATCTCAATAACTCCATGCATTGAATACATTTTGTTAAAACAGATGTCACGAAAACCCTTTGCAACGCATTGATCATTAACCCCGTCCCCCGTAGAAAAACTTGCGGGAATGCTCTGCTCGAGGCGCGAAGCGACTTGATCACAGCGCCCATAACGGCTGTACACACCCGGAGGCTGAAAAATCGAACTTTTTAACTCGCGGAGGAGATCGACAAACACACTTCTGTTGCTTGCTGTTCTATTCTCCTCTTCTTTGATGATCGCTGATAATCGCTACCAGCAGCTGGATGGCCTGCGCAATATCCTGACCACACTCACACATCCGATTCACATGATCGCCGAATTTCCGGCAGCTGCTTTCAACTGGATTGGAGAGCAGTTCAGTTCGCACTATACGTTGCAGAGAGAAAACCGGCAATTACATCAGCAAAATCTTCGACTGCAGGGAGAGATGCTGCGTTTCCAGTCTCTCGAAGAGGAGAACAGCCGCCTGCGTATGCAGTTGGGCGCCACGCTCAAAGTGGGTGAACGGGTCACCCTGGCCGAACTGGTCGGGATCAATCTCACTCCCTATAAACAGCAGCTCACACTCAGCAAAGGGAGCACCTCCAGTGTCTACCGGGGACAGGCCGTCATCAATGCCTCAGGCGTCATGGGACAGGTGATACAGGTCACTCCATTCCGCTCCACAGTACTGTTGATCACTGATTCACTGCATTCCACTCCGGTGCGTGTTCTTGGGTCCGGGGTACTTACCATTGCGCATGGCACCGGCCATATTGACAGGCTGGAACTGCCCTATCTTCCGGACAGTGCTGACGTTCATGTTGGCGACCTGCTGGTGACATCCGGTCTCGGAGAGCTCTTCCCTCCGAATTACCCGGTGGCCCGCATCACCAAGGTCCCTGCAGCCGGCACATCCGGCTCCGTTGTTGCAACCCCGCTGGCCAATCTCTCCCAGGACCGGCAGGTGATGCTGGTATGGAATATTGACAGCGCACTTGAGCTGCCAGCCGCTGACAAAGCCACGCAGAGTGACACCATACCCGGCGAAGAGTCATCGAACAGTAACCAGCCCCCCCAGCCGGCAGCAACCCGGCAACCATGAGCGGTATGATGGATAAAAGATCAAATCGCGGCTCCATTATTCTCTATGCAACATTCATAGCAGCATTGGTATTACAGGTTTTCCCCCTGCCACTGTGGGCGCATCAGGCCCGCCCGGACGTGACGCTGCTGGTGCTTATTTACTGGAGCATGGCGCTCCCCGACCGCATCGGCATTTTTGCAGCTGTCGTCATCGGCATTATTGTCGACGCACTCACTTCATCACTGCTTGGCCAACACGCTCTTGCCTACGCCTTTTCCATCTATGTTGTTCTGATCATGCACAGGCGCCTGCGCCTGCTGCCGATGTGGCAGCAGGCTCTCACCGTGCTCGTGATCCTCTATATTGAACGTCTCATTGCAGCCTTGACACTCGGCATTGCCGATGGACTTCTCCCGGATATGTTGTTCTGGTTGTCGCCTCTTATTGGTATGTTTCTGTGGCCATGGATATTCATTCTCTTGCGTGAACTGCGCCAGAACTTTCATATCCAATAGTTCATGCCGATCACAACGACCCAGCAACAGCAAGCGATCATCCGCCGCCGCTTCATCGGCCGGATTGTGGTAACAGTTGTTATTATCCTGCTGGCGCTCGGCCTGGTCATCACACGCCTCTACTGGCTGCAGGTCACCAATCACGAAGTTTATACAACCCTCTCCACAGAAAATCGCATCAGACTGCTGCCGCTGCCGCCTACACGTGGAGAGATCCTGGATCGAAACGGGATTTTACTGGCGCAGAACATTCCCAGCATCGATCTTTTTATATTTCCGGACAAGGTAAAAAATATCGGCGAGACGATCGAACAGCTGTCGAAAGTCATCCCCATCAGTGATGATGACAAAAGCCGCTTCTACAAACTCAAAAAACGCCAACGCCGCTTTGAACGCGTTGCCATCCGCACCGGCCTCAACCAGCAGGAGATGGCGAAATTTGCGGTTGAACGCCACCGATTCCAGGGGGTCGACATGGGCATCACCCTGCGTCGCTACTACCCCTATGGAGAGTTGACAGCTCATGTCATTGGCTACATCGGCAGGATCAATGAACGTGAACTCAAACGCATCGATCAGGCTGCATACAGCGGCACCTCCCATATCGGTAAAACAGGGCTGGAACGCTATTACGAACAGCAACTGCATGGCAAGGTCGGCGTACAAAAGGTCGAAATGGATGCCACCAGCCACATTATGCGTGTCATAGAGACCCAGCCTCCTGTCAACGGCAAGGATATCAAGCTGCACTTTGATATCGAATTGCAGCGCATTGCCATGGATGGACTGGGAGAGCATTCAGGCGCAGTGGTTGCCATTGACATCAAGTCGGGCGGCATCCTGGCACTCGCCAGCAAACCGGGCTTCGACGCCAATCTGTTTGTCGACGGCATCAGTTTCAAGGATTATGGCGCCCTGCGTGAAAACCCTGAAACACCGCTCTATAATCGCACCATCCACGGCCGTTACCCACCGGGATCGACAATCAAACCATTTTATGCCCTGGCCGGACTGGAACTGGGAACTGTCACCGCAAACCAGACTGTCTATTGCCCCGGACACTATCGAATCAAGGGTTCGGGACGCAAATTTCGTGACTGGAAAAAAAGCGGACATGGCACCACGAATCTCTACAAGGCCATAGAGCAATCCTGCGATGTCTATTTTTACAACCTCGCCTACTCCATGGGCATCGATAACATGCATGACTATCTCTCACAGTTTCATTTTGGCCGGCCCACCGGAGCCGACATGCCGAACGAGACAGGTGCAGTCCTACCCTCTATAGCATGGAAGAAAAAACGCTATAACAAGGTGTGGGTACAGGGGGATACGATCAATGCCGGCATCGGCCAGGGATATCTACTGGTCTCTCCATTACAACTTGCCTATGCAACCGCTGTACTTGCAGGGGATGGCAAACTGATTCCGCCGCGTCTCGCATCGCATATCAACGACATCTCCACAGCGCTGGCTGACAACGAGATTCACCGCATCGAAAAAAAGGCTCCGCATCACTGGCAGCAGGTGATCCAGGGCATGTCGCAGGTGGTCGAAGCACCACGTGGCACTGCCAAACGCATCCGCAGCAAGAGTTACAGAATTGCCGGTAAAACCGGCACCGCCCAGGTCATCAGCATGAAGCAGAGTGAAACCTACGATGCGAAAAAGTTGGCCAAAGATAAACATGATCATGCGCTGTTTATTGCTTTTGCCCCGACTGACGATCCGCAGATCGCAATTTCCGTCATCGTTGAGCATGGCGGTCATGGCGGCTCGACGGCGGCGCCGATCGCGCGTCGGGTCATGGATGCATTCCTGCTCGAAGAGATCATTGAAACAGAACAGCAGGTGGGCGGCGAAGAGGAAGCTCATGAAGAGAAAACCAATGAGGAGAATAGCGAAGAAGGGAACACACAACAGGTGAGTGATTCAGCGCAGACCGGGGAGCGGCGCAACGATGAGTGACAGCATCCTCTCGATGCCAAAACAGGTGAGCACACCACTGCTGCCGCGACTGCATATCGACCTCCCTCTTCTAACGGGTGTTTTGCTGCTGTGCGCCTTTGGACTTGCCATGCTCTACAGCGCCAGCGGCAGCGACATCGCAATGGTCAAGCGCCAGCTTGTGAATATCGCGATTGCACTTGTCGTCATGTTTGCCATCGCCCAGCTTTCACCGGCAAAGCTCAAGGCCATCTCGCCGTGGTTCTATCTTGCCGGGCTGGGGCTGCTGATCGGTGTGCTTGTCATGGGAGATATGGGCAAGGGCGCACAGCGCTGGCTGATGATCGGCGGCTTTCGTTTTCAGCCTTCTGAAATCGTCAAGCTGGCAGTGCCAATGATGTGCGCCGGCTTTCTTGCATCCAGGCCACAACCGGTCAAAGCCTGGCATCTGCTGGTTGCATTTATCCTGACCCTGATCCCCGCCGCGCTGATCATCAAGCAACCGGATCTCGGCACCGCAATACTGGTTGCAGCTGCCGGGGTGTTCACGCTCTTTTTTGCCGGTTTAAGCTGGCGGCTGATTATTCTCATAACCGTCGTTGCCATTGCCGGCATCAGTGCTGTTCTTTTTGATCCGGATATCCTCGACATGTTTCTGCATCCCTATCAGAAACGTCGTGTACTGACACTGCTGGATCCGCAAACCGACCCTCTTGGCGCCGGTTATCACATCATTCAATCAAGCATTGCCATCGGCTCGGGCGGCATGTTTGGAAAGGGGTGGCTCAATGGCACCCAGTGCCATCTCGATTTCCTGCCGGAGCAACACACCGACTTCATCTTTGCCGTCATTGCCGAAGAACTCGGTCTGGTCGGCATCATCATCATGATGCTGCTCTATCTCTTTATTATTTTGCGTGGACTCTATATCACTGTAATGTCAGATTCGGCGTATGGGCGTCTGCTTGGCGGCGCTCTGACACTGGTTTTCTTTATCTATCTGCTGGTCAATACCGGCATGGTCACCGGAATCATGCCGGTTGTCGGAGT
>JAIVTC010000307.1:0-2384 GCA_048629055.1 Candidatus Bathyarchaeota archaeon | reverse complement strand
GCCGAGATTGATGTATTTGAGACCACCGGCGGCAGTTTTGACGAGCCACAGCCCATCAGCACGACAAAAGTGGGCACTATGACCATCGATTTTACCGATTGCAGCAATGCTGTATTGACCTACTCACTGCCGGCTGACAGTGCTGAGGGTGACATTGCAATCACCCGGGCGATTCCCGGTGGACAAGCGCTTTGTGAGGAACTGGAAGAGGTAAAGTATCTGCAACCACCCAATGCAATTGATTAGGGTGACGGCCCGAAAAACTGAAAAGCTGATGCAAAAAACTGCTTCAGTACCTGTCAGTTTCATGCAAAAGGGCTTTGCTGTTGTTCTCCCGCTGGGGTGTTATCCTATGCGCCTGCAATATTGGCAACGAACGGAGGTAACAGGTTTGTTAACCGCGGCCTACATGGGAATGGCACCAGCATTCGGCTATTTCGGCACGGCAACCAGGAGTTCCTGTCGCTGCCCTGAACTGTCGACGTGTCTTTAGACTACCGCTTTTGACGTGAAATCTGACGCCCGGACTGCAGGACAGTATCAGTCTACTATTCGCAACATAATGCAACTGTTGAATCAGCAACGCGTTGACGAAGCAGTGAGCGCCTGCCTCGCTTTTTCGGAGTCGAACCCGGAATCAAACGACGCCCTGCTACTGCTCGGCAAGGCCCGGCAGCTGCAGGGCCGCTATGAAGACATGTTGCAACTGGTCGAAACTGCACTTGGGCGAGCCCCCCAGAATGTCGATTTGCAACTTCAGTTTACCGGGGCCTGCCAGTTTTGCGGACATCACGATCGAGCGATAGCGCAACTCGCGAAGGTCGAGCAATCTGCTCGCAACGATGCGAGGCTGCTACAAAAAGTTGCGCAGTTATATGTGAATGCCGGCAAATACGAAAACGCGCACCGTTGTTACCTTCGGGCTGTCGAACTCGATGGCAATAACCCGCAATATCTGTATAACCTCGCCTCGTCATTTATCTTTGTGGGCGACCTGCGGCAAGCAGAGGACACGTACTCGATGGTCATTAAACGTGCTCCTGATCATTACGATGCGTGGCACAATCGTTCGACGCTCCGTAAGCAAACAGCAAATAGCAATCATATCCGCAAGCTTGAGAAGGCACTGAATAGATTGGCGCCCAACGATGCCGGAGAAACGCCGTTGTGCTATGCACTTGCCAAGGAGTATGAAGACCTGGGCAAAGACAAACGTAGTTTTTTCTATCTGAAGCGCGGCGCCGATAGCTATCGTCGTCAAATGGGGTATGACGTCCAGTGGGACGTGTCTCTCATGAAACGCATTGCGGAGCTCTTTGACCGTAGTTACGCTGAGAACGTGAAGGTAGCACCCGAGCGTCGCGGCCCGATATTCGTGCTGGGGCTGCCGCGAAGCGGTACGACGCTTGTCGATCGCATCATAAGTAGTCACAGCAAGGTCGAAAGCATGGGCGAGATAAGCGACTTCGCGCAGACGCTGAATCGACTCGGCCGGTATACCGACAGGCAACAACTGCTCGAGATGTCCGTCCGTATTGATCCCGATCAGTACGGGCAAAGTTACCTTCGAAGCGTCGCCAGCTATGGCTCAAACACGCCGTATTTCATCGACAAGACGCTGACCAATTTTCTCTACATTGGCCTGATCGCGAAGGCATTGCCCGGTGCTTCGATTGTCCACCTCCGGCGGCACCCGGTTGACAGTTGTCTGTCGATGTACCGCACGCTGTTTCACATGGGCAACCCTTTTTCCTACGATCTCAACGACCTTGCCGAGTACTACATTGCCTACGACGCATTGATGAGGCACTGGCAAACGTTGTTTCCCGAGATCGTGCTTGATGTCTCGTACGAAGAACTGGTCGACAATCAGGAGCGCGTGTCCAAAGACATTATTGCCCCCTGCGGCCTCGCCTGGGAGCCGGCGTGCCTGGAGTTCGCCAGAAATACGGCGGCCGTCGCAACGGCGAGTGCCGCGCAGGTACGAAAGCCCATGTATCGTGACGCGCTTGCACGCTGGCGACGATTCGAAACCCAGCTTGCACCGCTGATCGCGCGGCTGCAAGAGGCAGGCATTGCGCTCTAGTATTGTCTTTCTGCTGCTCGTCTCGGCAGTGGGATGGTCGTTTATACAGGTGTAATTAGTCAGATTGTTCTTAACTGCAATGTAAAGCCTTGGCAAATACCGTCGATCCCCAAAAGCGTGGATCAATATCTTCAAAATAAATAGCATTTGCGCCGGCAGCAGTTGCGCGGTTTTTTACCTGATTGACTGCGCCTTCAGCAGCATCTGCCTTACTCTTCCCCCATGCTCCCGACCCGGTTAAGTGAGTGATAACTTCGCAACCGTGGTCGTCGCCAACGATGCGTAGTGATTCACTGCC
>JAIVTC010000306.1:0-4942 GCA_048629055.1 Candidatus Bathyarchaeota archaeon | reverse complement strand
CCGGTCTGGGTTACTCGACCCTGGAGGTCGTACAATCCTCGTTCAGCATTGAAGTCTTGAGTCAGCAGCTGCTGTGGCGTTTTGATGCGCTGTCGTGGTTTTTCGCCTTGATTACCATCGGCGCCGGTCTCCTTAGCAGCTGGTTTGCATCCGGTGAGTGGGGTGAGAGATACCGCAGCAACGGCGGCAGCCTGCGTCTTTGTCACTCTGCATTGGCGCTGAACGTATTCAGCATGCTGGTGCTGCTGGCAAGCGGCGACCTGCTGACGCTGTTTATCGGCTGGGAGCTGGTCAGCTGGGCAAGCTTCCTGATCATGGCGTTGGCGGGCGGCAAGGCGTTCGGTTACGCCATGCGCTATATCAGCTACGCCTTCGCCGGCGCCATGGCAGTCATGGGCGCACTCATGCTGATCTACGCAGAGGTCGGCAGTTTTGACTTCCAGTCACTCAAGGAGGCTGTGCCGACGATGTCGAATGGCGTCCTGTGGGTGCTGGTGGTGCTGTTGACAGCCGGCTTCGGCGTCAAGATGGCGATACTGCCGTTTCATCTGTGGCAGGCGAAAGCCTATGCAGAGACCCCGGGGCCTGGCGCTGCTTTCCTCGGCGCCATCTCCTCGCGCATGGGGCTGTTCGCATTTATCGTGGTAGTGGTTAAGCTGATCGGAATCAGCCGTCTGATGGAGATGGAGATTCCCTTCACCTTCCTCGATGCACAGGATCTGCTGGCCTGGATTGCCGTTTTCACGATCATCATTCCAACCTATATTGCGCTGCGTCAGCATGATGCGCGCCGCTTGTTGGCATGGCATGGTGTGGGTCAGACCGGCTACATGCTGCTGGGCATCGTCATTGCCAATGATCTTGGCTCCGCCGGCGGCCTCATGCATGTCTTCAACTATGCAACCTACCAGGCGATGCTGTTCATGGTCGTTGTCGCCGTCATTCATCGCACCGGCACATCGGATCTCAACAAGCTTGGCGGTCTGTTTACGCGCATGCCGCTCTCTTATCTGGCCATGGTGGTTGGCATTATCGGCCTTGCCGGATTGCCGCCAATGAACGGCTTCGTCTCCAAGTGGCTGATCTACCGCTCACTGATCGTTGACGGCAGTCCGTTGTTGTTTCTCGCTGCAGTGATCGGCACGCTCGGTACCATCCTCAGTGTCTACAAGCTGATCCACAACATCTTCCTCGGCCAGCTGCGCGTTGAACATGCCACAGTGCGTGAGGCGCCATTGAGCATGGTGATTCCAATGATGCTGCTTGCCGTGGTGGTTTTTGTGACCGGTTATTTCCCCGGTCTGGTGCTTGACTGGACCGGCGCCGTGCAGGCGAGTATCGGTCTCCCGGTTCTGGCGCATCACCTCGGTGGTGTCGATATGAAAGGTGGTCTTGACATGATCTGGATCGTCTCCGTACTGCTGGCCGGATTTGGTTTCGGTACGCTGGTGTTCTTTCTTGGCGGACGCAGCAAACGTGTACATCAGCTGGATAACTACGCCGGCGGGCATTTCCTCACGGCCGAAACCCGCTATCACTACAGCGATAACTTCTACCCGGGGCTGATGCATCTGATTGGCCCCTGGTACCGCAACAGTTTTGAGTGGCTTGAACGTGGTGTCATTTCCGCCGTGGATACCCTCTCGACGGCGATGCAGGGGCTCTATCGCAATGCACATCCATCCTTTCTGCTGCTGGTGGCCGTCGTCTTCGCGCTCTCCTGGGTGATTGTCTGATGCATTTTTTAGAACTGCTTGTTGAACTTCTGTTGATGCCGCTGCTGGCCTTTGTCATCGGCCTGGTGATGGTGTTGATGATGCGCAGGATCGGCGCACGTATACAGCGGCGTATTGGCCCGCCGGTGCTGCAGCCGATCTACGATATTATCAAGCTCTATAGCAAGGAGACGCAGATCTCCCATGGCCTGATGCATGAGATCGGCATCATCATGGCTGTCGGCGGTTTTATTGCCGCCATGACCCTGCTGCCAGTTCCCGGGATGTCAGGACTCACCGACAAGGGCGGGGCTGTGACCCTGGCCTATATGTTGATGATCCCTTCGCTGGGGTTGGCGCTCGGGGTTGGACAGTGCGCCAATCCCAATGGATCGATTGGCATCTCCCGCGCCCTGACGGCCATGCTGGCCTATGATGTCCCCTTTATCCTGGTGATCTTCGGTGCATCCTATGTCTACGGAACCACCAACCTGGCCGAGATGGTCAGCATCCAGCAGCAACAGGGCGTCTCCAGCTGGGGGATCGTACAAATGCCGCTGCTTGCCTTGACCGCACTGCTGATACTGCCGGCGATCATGGGCAAGCATCCGTACGAGATCTATGTGGCGCCGTCGGAAATTGCTACAGGGCCGATGGTCGAGATGAGCGGCAAGTTCATGGGCGGGCTGTTTGTGATGCAGTGTTTTCAGCTCTACACGGCGGGCGTGATTTTCACGACGCTGTTTCTCGGTGGCGGACTCTACTGGATAACCTTCTTGCCGAAAATTTTTCTGGTGGTTGCCATTCCGATGTCGGTCGCTTATCTCTTTCCCCGCTACCGCACCGAGGATGTACTGCGCCTGATGTGGAAGTGGCCAATGTTGCTGGGACTCATCGGTTTAGCTGTGGTGATGAAATGAACGAACTCGATAAAATTCCTGTGCGCCAGGAGCTCTCCGTGGCAGAGGGCAGCGTCAAACGCACCAATCCTCTCGCCAATGTCTTCGATGAGCTGGTGCGTTTCTGCCGGTCACGGTCGATGTTCATGCTGCACTACTGCACCGGTTGCGGAGCGATCGAACTGCCGCCGGCAATGACATCGCGTTTCGACATGGAGCGCCTCGGCATCCAGCCGATGGTGACGCCGCGCCAGGCGGATATTCTGCTGATTACCGGCTATGTCTCGGTCAAGACCCTGAAGCGCATCATCCTCACCTATGAGCAAATGCCTGCGCCCAAGTATGTCATCGGCATCTGCTCCTGCACTGTCAATGGCGGCATGTACTGGCAGAGCTACGCGACAGCAAAAGTGCTCAGGGATTATATGCCGGTCGATATTTATATCGCCGGCTGCATGCCCAGGCCCGAGGCAATCATCAGCGGCCTGCGCGAACTCATGGGAGATATCAAGAGCGGACGCGCTGACAACTGGAAGCGCTATTTTCAAAATTATGATCACTATCTCGGCAATCAGCAGCAGCTGTTTGGCGAGGATTGGCAGACGCCGACCGATATTATTGCCGAAGCCGAACACTATGGATTGATGACGGATCAGACCCTGGGCGAACATACCGCCCTGCTGCAGAAGCACCAGCAGCCTCTGGAGGCGCTTGAGTTCAGCCTGGGTGAAAAGAGGGAGAAGATCCAGGGAGAAAATCGATGAGTAAAGAACTCAATCTGTGGCTGGATGATCTGCTCAAAGATATCAAGATTATCCAGTTCAAGCGCAAGAATTCACGCCGTGTACGCATCGATATTGCCCCGGAAGCGCTGCCGGCGCTGCTGGAGCTGCTGCAGGGGCGCGCCAGCTATGTGCATCTCTCGGCAATTACCTGCGTCGACTGGATCGAGGAGAACGAGTTCGAACTGGTCTACCACGTCTGGTCCTATGAAACCAATTCACTGGTCTCTGCGCATACCCGGATTTCCCGCGAGCCCGGTGTCTATTTGTCGGTTTATGATCTCTACACGCCCGCTGCCTTTTTTGAACGCGACATCCACGAGATGTTCGGTCTCTATTTCGAGGGCAGCCCGGACATGGAGAAATTTATCCTCACCGAGTGGAATGGCCCGCCGCCAATGCGCAAGGATTTCGACTCCGAGGCTTTTGTCAACCAGACATTCAGCTGGGAGGAGTACCACCCGCAATGGCTCAAGGATCTCGAGGCTGAGGGTGGCGGAATTACCACCAGGCCGGAGGATGTGCGCTGATGCGACCGGAAAACTACGAGGCGATCAAGCAGCCGCCCAGCAACGAATATGAACTCAATTTCGGTCCCAACCATCCCGGCATCGAAGGCAACTACGCCTTCAGAGTCAAACTCAATGGCGACGAAGTGCTCTCGGCGCGGGCTGATGCAGGCTATCTGCACCGCGGTTTCGAAAAGCTCATGGAGGGACGCCTGTGGATACAGAATATTGCACTGGTGCCACGCATCTGCGTTCCGGAGCCCGTGCCGATGGAGGTGTGTTACTCACTCGCCATCGAGGAGCTGTGCGGCCTCGAAATCCCCGAACGCGCTATGTGGCTGCGCGTCATGCAGCTGGAGATGTCGCGCCTGGCCGCGCACCTGTTTGCCTTTGGCGGCCATGCGGCCACCACCGGCATGTACACGCCGATGTTCTGGGGTGTTGCCGACCGGGATCTGATTCTCGACCGCTTTGAAGAGTTGACCGGGGGGCGGGTCTACAGCATCTACAATATCCCCGGCGGCGTGCGCCGCGACATGCCGGATGGTTTTCTCGATCGGCTCGGCGGCCTGCTCGATTATCTCGACTCCCGCCTGCCGGACTACGACAGCCTCTTTTTCAGGAACCAGGTCTTTATCAAGCGTGCGCGCGACGTCGGTGCCATGACCCAGGAGCAGGCGCTGAAATGGGGAGTCACCGGACCCAATCTGCGGGCGACAGGCCTGGCATTCGATGTGCGGCGCGATGATCCCTATCTCGTCTATGACAAGATCGATTTTGATATTGTCACACAACCCGGTGGTGATGCACTGTCAAGAAACCTGGTGCGCCGCGCAGAGTTGCAACAGAGCATCCGCATACGGCGCCAGGTGATCAAACATCTGCCGTCAGTCAAGGGCGCTGTGCGTTGTCCCATACCCAAGCCGCTGGCGTGGAATGTTCCTGCCGGAGAGACCTACACGCGTGTCGAGTCATCCAAGGGAGAGCTGGCCTATTACGTGGTTTCCAATGGCGGCGACAAACCCTACCGTGTGCAT
>JAIVTC010000305.1:0-6522 GCA_048629055.1 Candidatus Bathyarchaeota archaeon | reverse complement strand
TTAATAAATGCCTCATCCCTTAATGCTCCTTGCTGTGCAGTTCGCGTTCGTGCAGAGCGTTGGTCATGCCCTTAGGCAGTATCGGTGCAGGCTCCGGATCGAGCTGGGCGAAACCCGAGTTTCTGTCGCCTTGCTGTACGTCGTGCGGATTGTGGCATTCGGTGCAGACCCACCAGCGCTTTTTTCCGCCCTTGTTCCACATGCCGATGCGCTTGCCATGGATGCCGTTTCGCCACGAGCGATAGACCTGCCCGTGGCATTTTCCACACAGCTTCTGCGGCTGATTAAAGCTGATCTCGTTGCCGTAGTTATCGATCAGTTTGGTGCGTGTGGCCGCATGGTGGCAGTCCAGACACCAGATCGCATCTTTGCCATGTTTCAGCTGCATGGAGTCCGGCACGATATCCTGGTGCATCTTCAGCGGGCGCGGTAACTTGTTCTCCGGATAGGGAACGTATTCGCCGTTATGGCAGGCCATGGAACAGATTGTCAGCAGTTTGTTCCTGTCGATTTGCGGCTCGCGCGGTTTGACGACTGCCTCTTCATGAGAGTAGTCCGCCTCTACCGGCATGTCGCCCATGGGAATGGTTCCGTCGAAGGGGTCGCCCCAGTAGAGGACACCGCCGGTGGTGGGTGAGCATTTAACGTTTGTTACCCCCGGTTCGATCTCCCGCTGTTGAACCTGAGTGAGGCCTTTCCTGCTTTCGAAGCACTCTTTGGCTTCCCGGCCCGTCTCCCCAAAAACGGTGGTGGTCGAAGCCGCCGCCAGCATGCACAGGCCCATGACCGGCGCCAATATTCGATAGCTAATCATCGTCTTTGTTCTCCTGAATTCTGTGGAGTCGGCGCAACCGCCGGTCGCACCTGGGTTGTTGTTGATTGCCGCATCAGGTTGCAACCGCATCTGCCTGCTCGCCCTGAACCTTGCGCCTGTCCCTCTCCTCGTAGACGACATCGCCGAGCATGACGCCGACGGCCCCTTTGATAAGCACCGTCAGGACAAAAAAGCCAATCGCCCACACGCCGCCGACAATCATAAATTCGATTTTGGTGGGGGTGTATTCGGCAAATTCACCGATGGGTGTCGGGATAACGCCGGGGATCATCAGGCCCATGCCTTTTTCGATATAGATGCCGACAAAGACCGCAAGGCAGATGAAGGGCAGCAGCAGCAGATTTTTTCTGATACGGGGGATCAGCAGCAGGATAAAGGAGCCGATCATCAACCCCATGGCGGTCCAGAAGAAGGGAACCAGGGCATTCAGTCCATGGTGGCCGAACATCAGGTATTTCAATCCCATGGAGTGCTCGGTGCTGGGGTAGAGTTCGGTGACGATTTCAGAGAGTGTCAGGAACAGGGCGATGCCGAGACACCAGACGACGATCTGGGAGAGCATGTAAAAGGCTTCATCGGCGATCTTCATCGGCGTGAACTTGCGCACCAGCAGGAACACGATGATGATCAGCGATGGACCGGCGGCGAAGGCGGTGGTGATGAATTTGATCGGCATCATCGAATGAAACCACATGGGCCGCGCCGGCATGGTGTTGATCAGAAAGGCCGTCACCGTGTGGATGCTCAGGGCCCACACGATGGCGATGTAGACGATGGAGAGATAGAAGAGCTTGTTCACCGGTTTGCCGGTGTATTTTTTATACAGATAGTAGAAGCCGCCGACAACATTCAGTGCAAGATAGCCGGTGAGGACAATGACGTCCCAGGTCAACATGGCATTGGGCCAGTTCATGATCCCGATGACAGGGAAGATATGCCAGAGCCTGTCCGGGCGGCCCATGTGGGCAGTGACAAACAGCAGGCACATGACCACTGCAGCAATGGCCAGCATCTCCCCGAGTACGACGATCTTGTGCAACTCCTGGTGCTTGTAGACATAGGCGGGGAATACCACGGTCACAGCCGCTGCAGCCACGCCGACCATGAAGACGAAGTTGGCCAGGTAGAATCCCCAGCTGACCTGGTCGTTGAGGCCGGTGACGATCATGCCGTTGGCGAGCTGCACATATTCGCCATAACCCCACAGCATGATGAAAAAGGCCAGGAACAGCATCCAGCCCCAGAACATGACGCCTCCGCTAAAGCCGGCGCGCAGGAAATCGAATACGAATTGGAAAAAGCGTTTCATGTGATATTTCCTCTAGAATCCTTGAGTAGCCAACATTTTACAAATATGTCTAATTTTAATAATGACTCTCGCCAAGACGCAAAGATCGCCAAGAAAGCCTTTGCGGTCTTTGCGCCTTTGCGAGAGAAAATAAACTCTTTACCATGGTTCATCAGTCTGAGACCTGATCTTGCTTAGTCCATGAAGTAGAAAAACTTTGGATAGGTGTTGAGGTCGGCGCGCAGACGGAAGACCTTCTTGGTCGCCAGTATCTTGCGCACATCGCTGTCGGGATCAAGCAGGTTGCCCAATTTTCTTGCGCCAACCGGGCACACCTCGACGCAGCCGGTCCAGCGGCCTTTGCGGGTGCGTTGGATACAGAAGGTGCACTTCTCGACCACACCCTTCATGCGCGGGCGGTTGCCCAGGTAGTGCGTATTGGGATTCATCGCCTCGGCCGGAAGATCGGGCTCCCCCCAGTTGAAACGCCGCGCCCAGTAGGGGCAGGCGCCGATGCACATACGGCAGCCGATGCACCAGTTGTAATCGATGACGACGATGCCGTCGGGATCACGGTAGGTGGTGCGCACCGGACAGACTTTGACACAGGGAGGCTTTTCGCACTGCATGCACTGCATGGGGAGATAGAAGGCATCCTTCTCCGGAACCTTGTCTGCCTCGTAGTAGTGTTGTCCCTCGAGGACGACGCCCGCCGGTTTATAGGCATTGCCGCCGACCTGGATGCCAAAATCCTGTGGATAACCACCATCGTCCCGGTCCTCCTCCGAGAATTTCCCTTTCTCCAGGCGCATGACACGTATCCACTCGATCTGCTGCTTATCGCCCCGCGACTGGTTGTTCTCGGCGACACAGGCCTTGACACAACGCCGGCAACCGATGCATTTCTGGATATTGAGTGCATAACCGAACAGCACACCATCCATTGCCGGGGCATCGTCGACGCTGACTTTTTTGCCGAACTCCTCGGAATAGCGCGTTACGAGCCTGTCGATAGCCTCCTTTTTCTCCTCATCCGTCATCAGGCGGTAGTTTTTCTGAAAATGTTCGGCCCAGGTGACGTTCTTCGTCGCCCTGGCGGGTTTGGGGGAGAGCAGCATGGCGGCGCCGGTGAGCGACGCTGCGCTGTATGTGCCAGCCTTGCGCAGGAAATCGCGGCGGGAGACCTTATCTACAGGGCTGTTTTTGTTGTACTGTTTGATGTTTTGTTTAGACATGATTACCCTCTGGTCGGGTCCGGATAGTTGCTCACTGCTGCCTGCGTCTGCATCAGGATTGATCCTGGTAGTTGTCGACGAATGTCTGCACCATCTCTCTCTTCTCCTGGTCCGACATCAGCACATACTCACGCTCCGCCAGCTCCCGCTCGCCTGCGTGGGCATCTTTTGTATAGAGCTCTTCCTGCTTGGGATGCGGAGCGGAATCGACGACCACCTTGGCCAGCCCTGCGACGCCTGAGACGGAAGCCGCGCCCATTGCAGCCTTCCTGAAAAATCCCCGGCGTGAGGCGCGGAGTGCGTCCTCTTGCGCCGCATGCTGATTTTGTGGGCCTTGATCAGGGGACAACCACTGCCGGATTGCAGCTATTGATCGCTTCAACATGTTAAAACCCTCCTTTGGGCGGTTCCAGGTAGTGGAACGCTCCCAGACTGTTATCTTCTAGAAATCTGTAATGACTGCCTGGTGCGTTCAACTCTATTCTTGCTAACAGTAGCAAGTGGTATGCCATCACACTGTGCTGTTCTCTATCTTCATGTTTTATAGGGCATTATTTTATGACCTGGGAGATAATGAATAAGCTGCGCTTCACCAAACCTGACAATTTGGCAGGCGGTTCCGGCATCAAATCTCTATGTTGTTGTTCTATATGGGAAATATCTCTGACAATTTGACAGGAGGCCGCATCTATCATTTTGTATATTATTGTTCTATATGGGAAAAACAGTGGCTATTTGGATAACCCCTGGTCGTCCGAAATGGCAATAAAAAGGCCGTTATCAATTCATGGCGATAACGGCCTCTTAGTATCTAGCGAGGCTTGATTAAGCTCATGGGATGGGGGTTCGGGGGAAGGGCGATCTGGATTCCAATTGTAACCCATTGATAGTTGACCCCTTCCCCCGTAGAAAAACTTGCGGGAATGCTCTGGTCGAGGCGCGTAGCGACTTGATCAGAGCTTCCCCAGGTTGCAAAAAGGCTACTTTTTCTCTTCCTTCTTGCCTTCCATGCCTGACATACCGCCCATGCCTTGCATGCCGGACATACCGCCCATGCCTTGCATGCCGGACATCCCACTCATGCCGACAGGGTGAAGCGTAACGCCTGCTGGTGAGACACTATAGGTACCATACATTCCAGACATCCCGCTCATGCCTGACATACCGGACATTCCACCCATGCCCTGCATTCCTGACATACCGCCCATGCCTCGCATCCCTGACATGCCGCCCATGCCTTGCATGCCCTGCATTCCAGACATGTCGGCGCTAACTGGTGCTGCGATTACAACTCCGGTACTGGCTACAGCGCCAACAATGACTTTGATTTGCTGGCTAAGTTTACACATTCGAAATTTCATGTTTGTTCTCCTCTCGGGGTTAAATTACCGGCTGGATTCACTCCAGCCAGCGACATCAAAAATAAGGCCTGAACGGTTAAGCCAAAGCCTGCTTCTGAATTCATAATAGTTACAGCAATGTTTATGCCATGATCATGACAGAATAGATAACATGCGGTTTATAAAGAGAAAATAATATGTTCACGGAGGGGCAGGGCAATGCCTGCAGACCAAAACATGACAAAGTGTCAGGAGGGGTGAGCGGTGGCAGCAATATAATAGACGGGATTGCTAACTTCTCAATAATCCCGTGCAGGGAAACAGGGTTAGGATCAGCCTTTCAGGGACGCGTGAATACATCCCTGAAAGGCTGATCCTAACCCTGCGTAAACTCAAATAATGTACGGGATTTTTAAGAAGTTGCTATTTTTTCAGGTTTTTCCTGTTGTCAAGTTTCCACTCGCTCAGACGACGGCTCTTTAAGTCGTATTGCATGATGCGGTTGTTATTGGTGTCGGCGATGAGGATTTTTCCATCGAGTACGGCGATGCCTCCGGGTTCATTCAATGCGGCGCTCAGCGCGACCCCGTCGCCCCTGCCGGGTTTGCCGGTGCCTGCGACGCTGGTAATTTCTCTCTTTTTCAGATCCACCAGTTTGAGTTTATGGTTGTAGGTATCTGCGATAAAGATGCGCTCCCTGTCCAGAACAGCGACGCCGAGAACATGTTGCAGCTCTGCCTTGTGCAGTGGGCCATCACGGTCGCCAAAGTCGAACAGGCCCGTGCCGGCCAGGGTTTCCACCTGCTGTTTACGCGTATCAATTCGTCGCAGCGCGGAATCTTCGGCATCGGCGACATAAAGCAGATCTCCAATGAACGACAGGCCGCTGGGCTGACTGAAACTCGAGCGCTTCAGCGAGCCGTCGCTGATGCCCTCCCTGCCGCTGCCGGCATAGGAACCGATGATTTTTTTCTTCAGGTCCAGACGCCATATCTGATGAATGCCCGCCATGGCAATATAGAGCTGCGACCCCTTCAGGGCGAGCCCCCAGGGAGAGCGCAATCCGATTTTCCTGGCTGGATACTGACTGCCGCGGTGAACTTCATTTTTTCCATTTCCGGCCACGGTTGAGACCTTCTCTGCTGCAAGATCGATATATCGAATGGAGTGATTCCCGGTATCGGCTACATACAATCCGCTGTCGGAGAAGACCAGGCCCTGCGGAGACTTGAAACGGGCGCTTGCATAGGCGCCGTCACTAAAGCCGGAGGATTTGCCGCCAATGATTTTCTCGATCTTGCCATCGTGGCTGGCAAGAATAATACGGTGATGCAGAGAGTCGCTGATGGCGACATATTGATCGGATACGGCGATCTTTCCTGGCGCCGCCAGCAGGGATTTTTCGAGCTTCTCTTTTTCCAGCGCAATGGGCAGCGGCGTTTTGTCGATTATTGCCGCATGTTTTTTCAGGAGTTTTTTGATCGTGCTGTCGAAAATATCAAAATTATCCTCTCCGACGACCTTGCCGAGTACGCCGCCTTCAGGATCGATCACATACTGCGTGGGCCAGGCGCGCATTCCGTAGAGTCTGCCCAGGCTGGATTTCACGTCATTGACCACAGGATGGTCGACGTCGTAGCGAACGACGATCCGCCGCAGGGTGTCGATATTTTTTTCATTATCAAATTTTGGCGTATGTACGCCGATGATCGCAATCTGGTTGCCGTATTTGTGCTTCAGACGTTTCAGATCTTCCAGCACGTGGATGCAGTTGATACAGCCATAGGTCCAGAAATCGAGTATCACCACCTTGCCCTTCAGATC
>JAIVTC010000304.1:0-2348 GCA_048629055.1 Candidatus Bathyarchaeota archaeon | reverse complement strand
TGCGGGATCGTCTTGCCCTGGAGCAAGATTTTACGCGCCGCCGCCAGATCCGGTGTGTATGCTTTCAGGAGAGCGTCGAAGCTGCTGAAGTCGCGTCTCAGCTTGCCGTCATAGAGAGGTTCCGGACGGGGATAGGGCAGTTCATAGCGGGGGCAGGGTTTATTGTTTGCAACATTGTCCGTTCCACTATCCTGGCAGCCAGCAAGCAGCAGGCTGATGATGATGAGTGGGAGGAGGGTGATTTTGTGCATGGAGAAGCACTCAAAAAAATGTTGGGTTACGGCGAGCCCAGACTCATTTGACAACATTGAATACCAGTCGGATGTGCGCCTAAACCCAATCTACGCTTCCTGATCACGTATGCATTATTGTGAGGTTTCAGCCGGCATTGCTGCAAAGCGGCGGCTATCCTGATGCTCGGCTGTGAACAGCACCAGCTTGCCGAATGAGAAGCGAAAGCCTTCTACCTTCGACAGAAAATTCAGATAAACAGACTCCTGTTCCATCAATGGAGGGGGGCATGCCATCCTGGTTGAAATAGCAGGGCCTGTGGTGATGCGCCCTTTGCCATGATCTTCAAGCGAAGCGGAGTAGCGGTTGCACGCCGCTGAGCCGCTGATTTTTCCATCCTTGAAGTTTGCGGTGATCTCTCCAGTGTGACTCTCCGGCGGCGGAGTCTGCTGTTCATCCTGCTGCTTCCAGGATGTTCCCTCCAGGTCTGCCGCCGAGAGACTGCCCTGATTCTCTGATGAGAGCTGCACCAGCTTGTCACCTTGCAGTTGGTAGAGCAGATGCATTTTCAGAGAGGGTTGTGCGTAACTCTCCCCATCCGCAATGGTGATGGTGTCAGCAGTGATGTTTCCGGAACTGATCTTCAGGTTTCTGAACTGCACCCGGTCTCCAACAAGTTGGGTCGCGATATTGCGCGCATTGCCATTGTCATTGATCACGGCGGCAAGATAGATGAAGTCGCCGCTGCCGCCGGAGTTTTCAAGCAGCAGCACCGCGGCGTCCTGCTGGCCGTCTCCATTCAGGTCACCATAGGCGATTAGATCATCGATCAGTGTCACGGTTGGCCGGGAGGCGCCTCCCTCTATGAAGGGTGCGCCGGCATAGTAGCCGTTGCTGAGTTTGACTGCATCATCATAGATGCCGGTGTAGCTCGATTGCAGAAGCTGCTGCTGAAAGTCGCTGGCGGCGGCATGTGCAGCGGGAGTGAACAGCAGGAGCCCTGATAGTGTTGTCAGCAGATGTGGTAGTGAACGCATGATCTGATCCTCAATGACTGGGTGCCCTCACTCCAACCCTCTCCCGATGGGAGAGGGAGCAGAGCGATAACGATCAGGCTTCTTTAGCGCACGCGGTGGTACTTGACCTCGTTGGAGCGGTCGCCATGCTGGTTGGTGTAGAAGCCGTTGTGGGTGCGGGTGATATCGAAAACTGTAGAACCCATGTGCAGTTCATCATTGTTGATAAATCCGCTAATCCGTGTGCTGCCGGTTTTGGCATTGACCTGGCCATCAGATTTGATGGTCATGACGACATCTGCATCATATTGATCGTTGTAACCCCTGAATTTCCCGACCATCCAGCTTGGCACATAAGAGCTGTGACGTCCGCCATGATAGTTGTCATCCTTGTATTTATCATGCTTGTCCGCTTCATTGGCAAGTGCGCCGAGTATGGCGATTCCAGCGATAGCGGCGATCGCTTTACCGACGTCGGAACTGCTACTGTGCTTCTCATTATATTTGACAGAGAATTTTGCCGCGCAGCCATCATCCACCCAAATGCTGTGACGGTCATAATCCCAGTTTTTACCCTGGCGGCATTTTGTCTTGGAAATCTGGTGAGAGAGGCGTACATGGCCGGGGCCGGCCAGTTTGCACTCTTTGTGGTGATAGTTCTCGCTCTTGCAGGTGATCTGCGTGTCAGCAACTGCGGCAACACTGAACATGGATGCTGAAGCAACCATGGCGGAGAGTGAATATTTGACAATAGAGTGCATTTTTGAGTTTCCTGAGCCTCTTGCAAAACTCGTAAATAGTGGGTTTTGTCATCTCGAACGACTGTGTGAGATCTTACTTTGTAAGTTAAGATTTCTCCTTCCAGTCGAAATGACAGCTCCTTGATCAACTCTCCCGCCAGGCAAACAAAAAAGCGCGGGTTAGCGCGCCTTTTTGTTAACCTGTGAGCTGCAACGGTTTTACTCTTTGACCGCTTCCTTGACTTCCTCTGCAGCTTCTTTGGTTGCATCAACTGTCGCTGTTGCAGCTTTGTCAACAGCCTCGCCAGTGGCGTGCGCAGCCTCTTTGGTTTCCTTGACAACTTCTTTGGAAGCGTTTGTC
>JAIVTC010000303.1:0-4237 GCA_048629055.1 Candidatus Bathyarchaeota archaeon | reverse complement strand
TGATCGGGTACAAACTGCCGCTATATCCCGTCTGGATCAGGTTCTGGAACACGCGTGCGCCAACACTGCCGTGTTTTTCACTGGCGCCGAACACCGCGATATTGTGGGGGGAAAAAAGTGCTTCCAGATGATGTGGGCCCATAACTGTCAATCCTGAATGTGATGCAACTATTCAGCGTCATCTAAAACCAGCGCAGTCTCTGCTATCGAGTGCATCTGGAGGAAACGTCGGAGGCATGGCCGTTCCTTTGCATCCATGCAATCACGGCATTTGTACATCCATGTGCGGCAGATGCTAATTCTGCCTACGTCATACATGGACGTATCAGTGTCGCGTGAGGCAGGACGCCGGAAACGACCAGGGATGTATTTACGGCATTTTCCGGAAGATATGCCTGATAGCAGAGACGCTCTCGTATGTGCTGAATAGTTACAATATAATGATTTGTCACCGAGCATTGTACGCATCTTGCGGAGTAGAGACATGACTATTGCATACATCACACATCCTGACTGCCTGCTGCATGAAATCGGCAACGATCATCCGGAACGGCCTGCGCGGCTGCACGCCATCCATGACCAGTTGATCAGTTCCGGGCTCGAATTTGTACTCGCTCCTCACGAAGCACCTCTCATCGAAACAGTGCATCTTGAAAGAGTGCACAATCCGGAGTATGTGGCAGACTTGTTCAAGCGTGCGCCAAAGCAGGGCATCCTGACGCTGGATGACGACACCATCATGATGCCGAAGACCCTGAATGCTGCCCGACGGGCTGCAGGGGCTGTTGTACTCGGGGTTGACCTGGTGATGGACGAAGGTTTCACTGCCGCCTTCTGTGCTGTGCGTCCTCCGGGCCACCATGCGGAGAGAGACCGCGCCATGGGATTCTGTTATTTCAACAACGTTGCCACAGGCGCAGCTTATGCACTCGAGGTGAAGGGGCTTGAACGCGTGGCTATCGTCGATTTTGACGTGCATCACGGCAATGGCACGGAAGATATTTTCCAGCATGATCCACGGGTGTTGTTCTGCTCCAGCTTTCAAAGTCCCTTCTATCCTTTCTCCGGCGAGGAGACCGATTCAGAACATATCATCAATGTCACGCTCCCTGCCGGCAGCGGCGGAGAACAGTTCCGCAAACAGATAGAGAGTCACTGGCTGCCGGCCCTGCACGACTTTCAGCCGCAGCTGCTGTTGATATCAGCTGGATTCGACGCCCATGTGGAAGATGAGATGGCGCAGCTGTGTTTGCGGGATTCCGATTTCGCCTGGATCACCACTCGCCTGAAAGAGATTGCCGATCAATATGCGCATGGGCGCATCGTGTCAACACTCGAAGGCGGATACAATCTTGATGCACTGGGACGCAGTGTGGCTGCGCACCTGGACGCACTGCTTTGAAACGGCACTCAGGGCAATAACTTTTCACCGGCATAGAGCGATTCGATGGTTTCGCGTTCCCGGATCAAATGAAACTGATCTCCATCGACCATCACCTCGGCTGCGCGCGGTCTGCTGTTGTAGTTGGAGCTCATGGTAAATCCGTAGGCGCCGCTCGAGCGCACCGCCAGCAGGTCACCGGCTTTGATGCTGAGTTCACGATCCTTTCCCAGAAAATCTCCGGTTTCACACACCGGGCCGACGATATCGTAGATGCCGTCGCGCCCCTGTGAGCGGCGGTCGAGCGGAATAATCTGCTGTTCGGCCTGGTACAGCGCAGGCCGCAGCAGGTCGTTCATAGCCGCATCGACAATCGCAAAATCTTTCTCCTGAGTCGGTTTCAGGTACTCCACTTTTGTCAGCAGCACACCAGCGTTGGCCGCAACGGCGCGGCCCGGCTCCATGATGATCTCAAGGCCCAGCTTGTCGATGCGGGTGCGGATGGCTTTTGCGTACTCCTGCGGGTGCGGCGGCTCCTCGTCATGATAGGGAACGCCGAGGCCGCCGCCGAGATCAATGTGGCGAATGCTGATGCCCTCCTTTGCCAGAGTATCGATCAGGGTCAGCAGCCGTTCCAGCGCATCGAGGATGGGAGCAAGCGTCGTCAACTGGGAGCCAATATGACAATCGATGCCGATGACTTGCAGATGCGGCAGTCGCGCAGCAAAGCGATACAGCTCGATTGCGGTGTCAACATCGACGCCGAACTTGTTCTCCTTCAGTCCGGTCGAGATGTAGGGGTGCGTATTGGCATCCACATCCGGATTGACGCGCAGTGAAATCGGCGCGGTTGTATGCATCGCAGCGGCGACGGCATCGAGACGTTTCAGCTCCGAGGCCGATTCTACATTGAAGCAGTGAATTCCGATTTCAAGCGCCCGCTGCAGCTCGTCAACCCTCTTTCCGACTCCGGAGAAAACAATTTTAGAGGCATCACCGCCAGCAGCAAGCACACGCTCCAGCTCACCAAGCGAGACGATGTCAAAACCCGAGCCAAGGCGCGCCAGCAAGTTCAGAACGGCAATATTGGAGTTGGCCTTGACCGCATAGCAGACAAGGTGCGGATGCCCTTCGAAGGCGTCGTTGAAGGCGTGCCAGTGGCGCTCGAGCGTGGCGCGGGAGTAGACATAACAGGGGGTGCCGTATTGTTCTGCAATCTGCGCCAGCGGCACCTCTTCTGCATACAGCTGGTCATCGATGTAGTGGAAATGGTCCATGGTTAAGGAACCTCTGAATAAGTCCATGGGATGGGGGTTCGGGGGAAGGGCGATCCGGATGCCCATTGTAAACCATTGATAGATACCCCTTCCCCCGTAGAAAAAACTTGCAGGAATGCTCTGGTCGAGGCGCGGAGCGACTTGATCAGAGCTTCCCTAACTCTTGTTTTGATCCTGTTCGTCGTGTTGTTTCTGTTCATTCTGTTTCTGCTCATCCTGATTTTTATCGGGCATATAGAGCGGACCTTTCTGACCGCAGGCGGCCAGTATTGTTACTGTAACCAGAAGCACGATGGCTTGTAATCCTTGAGTAATCAACATCTTTACAAATGAGTCAAATTTCATACATACCTCTCGCAAAGCTTCCTCGTCCTGCTCACGCCCCTGACCTACTTCCATGTAGGCCAAGGCGCAAAGCTCGCCAAGAAAAACCTTTGCGGTCTTGGCGTCTTGGCGAGAGAAAATAATCTCTTTCTTGCCTCGTCAGTTTGAGGCCTGGTATCGCTAGTAATTGATGAGTGTGCTGCATCTCCGGTTACCAGCGTGGTTTGCACAGTTTCGGCACTTCCCCCTCCATGCCGAGTGCCTGGCGCATAAAAAAAGCTTTGGCCGGGGCAATGCGATCAGTGATATTCAGTCCCAGGTTGCGCAGTTGGCGGACTCCGGGCGTGTCATTGCTGAAGAGCCGGTTGATCGCCTCCATGCTCTTTTGCGTCAACAGATTGTCACCCCGGCGCGAGCGTTCATAACGTCTCAGCACAGGACGCGAAGCGATCGGCCGGTTTCTCTCGCGCGCATCCGCAATCACCTCGATAAGCAGTGCTGCATCGCGAAAACCCAGGTTGACGCCCTGCCCTGCAAGCGGATGGACCTGGTGGGCGGCATCACCGACCAGCGCCAGCCTGTTGCCGATGTAAGTCGCTGCATGTTTGGAAACCAGCGGATATGCAGCACGTGCGGAGGTGTGCGTGATCTCTCCCAGACGCTGTTGCGATGCTTCTGCAAGCGCCTGGCAAAAATCGGCATCATCCATCTCGATCAGTCCCGCGGCATGTTCGGCTGTGGTCGACCAGACAATCGAGCACTGCGTGCTGCTGACAGGTAGAAACGCCAGCGGCCCCGTGGGCAGAAAATGCTGCCATGCCGTCTCCTGATGCGCGTTGGCCGTAGTGACAGTTGCAACCACGGCGCTTTGATGAAAATCATGCATATTGACCGCAATACCCGCCTTGTCACGCATCTGCGAATTGCTGCCGTCGGCTGCAATCAGCAGCTGCGCATGCAACTGCTCGCCACTCTCCAGCGTGACGCTGATATCGCTGCTGCCGGCGAGCATTTTTTCAACAGTGGTGGAGGTATAGAGACGGATGTTGGCGATGCTCTCCATCTGCTCCCACAACGCGGCAACAACGGTTCGATTCTGGATGATATGGCCAAGATCCGCTTCACCGATGGCTGCGCTGTCAAAATGGATATCCCCCATATCGAGGTTATCCCATACGCGCATCTCTCTGTAGGGCTGAACACCGCGCCGCACGATGGATGACCAGGCGCCAAGATTCTCCAGCAGTTGCTGCGA
>JAIVTC010000302.1:0-2320 GCA_048629055.1 Candidatus Bathyarchaeota archaeon | reverse complement strand
TTTGTAGGGGGATAAGGCGTCTTTTTGCCGCATCCACCATGAATCCCCCCCCACCCCCCCCTTTTCCAAAGGGGGGAGCATTTGGTGGATGCGCTGTCACTTATCCCCCCTACAGCCTATATGAAACAATGCACGGGATTATTGGAAAGTTGCCTAACACCTTTACAAATGAATCAAAATTCAAAAATTCTCGGAAAGATGCCATGCAAGCCAGGAAAAATCCTTTGCGCCTTTGCGAGAGACAAAGAAGGCTTTTTTGCCATGTTTGTTTGAGATATGACTTCACGAGGATATCGGTATGCTCAATAAACTGATTGACTGGTCCGTCGCCAACCGCCTGCTGGTGGTGCTTGGGTTGCTGGTGGTGCTCGCTGCAGCCACACTCCTGATACCCAGGTTGAACCTCGACGCCTTCCCCGATGTCACCAATGTTCAGGTGCAGATCAATACCGAGGCCAGGGGGCTGGCGGCCGAGGAGGTGGAGCAGCTCATCACATTTCCCATCGAGGCTGTTATGTATGCCTTGCCTGATGTAGAGGAGGTGCGCTCTATCTCCAAGACCGGCCTCTCTGTGATCACTGTGGTGTTCACGGAAGAGACTGATATCTACTTTGCCCGCCAGCTGGTCTTCGAGCGTCTGCAGGATGCCCGTGAACAGATCCCTGAAGGTGTCGCTACACCGGAGATGGGACCGAATACTTCCGGGTTGGGGCAGGTCTATCAATACATACTGCGCTCTGACGATCAGCAAAAATATGACTCCATTGCACTGCGCAGCCTCAATGACTGGGTGGTGAAACTGCTGCTTCTACCAATCGACGGTATCACCGACGTACTCTCCTACGGTGGTGAAGTTCGCCAGTACCAGGTGCAGGTCGACCCCGGCAAACTGCTATCTTATGGCATCAGCATCGATGAAATTGCCCGGGCCATCCAGAAGAACAATCGTAATTCCGGAGGCTGGTTTTTGAACCGTGGCGCCGAGCAACTGGTGATTCGTGGTGTGGGCTGGGTGCGCGCAGGTGAAGAGGGTTTGCACGACATCCGCAACATCCCGCTGAAAGATCATGACGGCGTGGTGGTGCGTGTCTCTGACGTCGCAGAGGTGGGGTTCGGCGGCGAAATCCGTCAGGGTGCAGTGACCATGACACGCCGCGATGCAGAGGGGAAGCCGGAGACGCTGGGCGAAGTTGTCGTCGGCATTGTACTCAAGCGCCTGGGCGCCAATACCAAGGCAACCATCGATGCAGTCAAGCAGCGCCTCCCCGCCATACAGCAGGCGCTGCCGGATGGCGTCACCATCGAACCCTTCTATGACCAGGCCGACCTGGTGGAACAGGCAGTCGATACTGTCAGCAAGGCGCTAATCGAGGCCTTTGTGCTGATTGTGGTAGTGCTGCTGCTGTTCCTGCTCAATCTCCGCGCCACGCTGCTGGTGCTGATCTCCGTGCCTCTCTCAGTCGGAATGGCACTGACAGCCATGAGCTACCTGGGCCTCTCGGCTAACCTGATGTCTCTGGGAGGACTTGCTATCGCCATTGGTATGATGGTGGACGGCCCGGTGGTGATGATGGAGAACATCTTCAAGCACCTCTCACGTCCTGACGAGGAGCACCTGGAAGATGTCGGCAACAGCATTGCGCCCGGGGTTTCCGATCCCTATGACGCATCACATGACCACCACGGCATCCCGTTGCGTATTCAGGAGGCAGCGCGTGAGGTGGGCCGGCCGGTATTCTATGCCGTGATCATCATCATTGTTGTCTTCGCCCCGCTGTTTGCACTTGAAGGGGTAGAGGGTAAGCTGTTTCAGCCCATGGCCGTCTCCATCGTACTGGCAATGCTAACCTCGCTGGTGGTGGCGCTGATCGTCATACCCGCCCTTGCCACGTTTGCCTTCAAGCGTGCAGTCAGGCATCGCAGCAGCCTGCTGTTTGTTCCTCTGGAATGGCTCTATCAACACACATTGCGTGTTGCCCTGAAACTGAAGTGGATAGTCGTGCTGGCGGCCCTGGCGCTGTTCGCCGCAGCATTGGCCCTGGTGCCTCGCCTGGGCACGGAGTTTGTACCGGAACTGGAGGAGGGCACCATCAATATCCGGGTTACCCTGGCGCCGTCAGCCAGCCTTGAGACTGCCTTGTCCGTGGCCGCTCAGCTTGAAAAACGCCTCATGGAATTTCCGGAGGTGACCTATGCTTCGAGCCGTATAGGCCGGGCCGAACTGGGCGGCGACCCGGAGCCAGTCTCCAACGTGGAGATCTACGTTGGATTGAAATCTGTCGATGCATGGAGCAGCGCCAGCGACCGTTTTTCTCTACAG
>JAIVTC010000301.1:0-3096 GCA_048629055.1 Candidatus Bathyarchaeota archaeon | reverse complement strand
ACCGCCCTCTGCGTGACACTTCTCACAATATTTGTCATGCAGTTTGGCGCCCTTTTTTGCAAGCTTGGCGTCAAACTTCTGCTTCGGCTTGGTCAACTTCTGCTTGGCGAAGAACTCGCCCATCAAGGCAAACTGCTCATCGCTATAACCCTTGGCGATGCGCCCCATGATCGTGGATTTAATCGAGTCGTCTTTATAGCCCTGCATCATCTCGACAACATACTCTTGCGATGCACCCGCAAGATGGGGTGTTGCCGGACCTTTGCTGCTGCCATTGAAGCCATGACAACCTGCGCAGGTATATCCCAACGCATCTGCACTGGCGCCACCCGCTGTTGCCGCACCACTCAGCAGCATGCCGCTTGTCAACACCGCTGCCGACATCATTTTTATCTTAGTACCCATATATCCTCCGTACTTTATAAGATAGTAAAGTGAGACAGTATTTATGTCTCTTCAGAAAATCCCACCTGGAATCTCCTGAATGGCGCTGGTGACGCCGTCAAAAATCATATCCATCTTTCACTCAGCAGATGACAGAATTACTCCTCACCGGCACCCACCTCAAAACCCACCATTTTTCAGAATCCTTTAATACAAGGAATTTTATTTCCAGGATCTGTGATTTCGCACCATAGTATTGATTGGAGCGGATGGCAACAGTAACAAACGCATTGATTTTTTTCAATTATTATTTTGTCACGATAAAACATCCATGTTGCCTGTAGAAAATATAGGAATATCAATATGTTCTAATATATCTATAATTCCCGTCAAACTATTGCAAATTCGTCATCTTCCGGTATTCTTATCTGATGGTGCTCTTGCTGACTATTCTGCATCCCACCACTTAAAATCTGTAATTTCAGGAGAACAATTGATGCAAACCAATATAAAACGCCGAATTTTCCTCAAAGGCTCTGCTGCTTCAGGCGTCATGGGCGCTGCGATTACCGCAGGCCTGTTGACACCGCAGGCGCTGCTGGCGGAATGGAACGAAGCTGCCTTTAAAGAGAAAGATGTTGCTGCCGCCATCAAGGCGATGACAGGCTCTGAATCCAGTGAGGCGAGTGACAAAATTCATATCAAGGCGCCGGATATCGCCGAGAACGGCGGCGTAGTCCCGGTATCCATCACCAGCGACATCGAAGGCACCACAGAGATCATCATCCTGGCGCCAAACAACCCGGTCCCCATGGTTGCTGCATTTAGCCTGGGTGAAGGCGCACTGGCTTTTGCCAGAACCAACATCAAGATGGGAAAAACCGGTGATGTCGTTGCCGTCATCAAAGCGGGCGACAAGACCTACACAGCCAAAAAGGCCGTCAAGGTCACAATCGGCGGCTGCGGCGGTTAGTCCCACATCTGACGCACATCACATTCACAGTATTCGCAAAAGGTAAACGCAATGGCAAAATCATCGATTAAACTCAGAGCCAAGGTCAAAGACGACGTGGTCGAGGTAAAAGCGCTCATCAAACATCCGATGGAGAGCGGCAACCGCAAGGACAAGAAGACCGGAGAGAAGATTCCCGCCCACTTCATCACAGAGGTGGTGTGTGAGCATGGCGGCAAACCCCGCTTGACGGCATCACTGAGCGGCGGCGTCTCCAAGAACCCCTATGTCAGCTTCAAGTTCAAAGGCGGCGCATCCGGCGATCCGATCAAGATGAGCTGGAAAGACAATAAAGGTGAGAGTGACTCTGTAGAGTCTAAAATCAAGTAGCCAATTTTCAAACTCCTCTGCACGTCATGCAGAGGAGTTTGAGTAGAGGGAGACGCTTCACATCGCCGGTCTTGGACTTGGTTCTCGTTAGACTCTTCCTTCCCTTCATGCTAATTTGACCAGCACCCCTCCTCCAACTGATCTGGTGCGACCCTTGTTCTCTCGAATTGGAATTACCGGTAAAACGACGGACACCGAGATCGGATCACTGCTGCGTCCACTGTTTGATCATCTGGCGCCCAGAGTCAAGCAGCTGATTCTCGATGAGCGCCTCTCGGAATATCTGCCGAATCAGACAACGGCATCCCTGAAAAGCATTGCCGGCAACTCCGACCTTGTCGTCATCATCGGAGGTGACGGAACCCTGTTGCACAGCGCGCGCATCCTGGCTCCCTATGATGTTCCGGTTGTCGGCATCAATCGCGGCCGTCTCGGGTTTCTTGCGGATATTGCTTCTGACAGAATGCTGGAGAGTCTCGATCAGATTCTTGACGGAGAATACAGTGAAGACCCACGCTTTTTGCTGCACAGCGAGATCATTAATGCCGAAGGCGATTGCCTGGACTCATCGCTGGCGCTGAATGACGTTGTCATGCATAAATGGCTCTCTGCACGCATGATCGAATTCGAAATCTGGATCAATGACAGCTTTGTGGAATCCCAGCGCTCTGACGGCATCATCGTCTCCACCCCGACCGGTTCGACTGCCTACGCACTCTCCGGTGGCGGCCCGCTGGTCTACCCGGACCTGAATGCCATTCTACTGGTGCCAATCTGCCCGCACACTTTGAGCAACCGGCCGATTATGCTCCGCTCAGACTCAACCATCCGTTTTCGCATCTGCGAGCGCACAGCATGCGAAAATGTCCGTATTACCTGCGACGGGCAAACCACACTTGAGATCAGCCACCAGGATCAGCTGGTCATCTCCCGCTCTGAACATAATGTGCGCCTGCTTCATCCCGCCGGACACGATCATTTCCAGATTCTGCGCAACAAACTCAACTGGGGGCACCGCACTTAGGAGTTGTTCCAAAATAACATCTCAAAAACACCCTGTGCACGATTCTGCATTTCAGCAAGAGTTACATAACGCTGCTATGCGCTTCTTACTGCGCCTTGAATAGGGACAACATTACTGCGCGATACGGGGAAGTTATTTTTGGACAACTCCTTACAATAGAGCCTCTTGCAAAACTCTCAAAAGCTGTCATTTCGACTTAAAGGAGAAGTAACTTCTCAATAACCCCATGCAACAGTACATGTCATTTCGACCGAAGGGAAAAATCTTGAATTTGTTCGCTATATCCAGTGCTTTCAGATTTCTCCCGATGGTCGAAATGACAACATAGCGAATGATGACCCAGCAC
>JAIVTC010000300.1:0-7273 GCA_048629055.1 Candidatus Bathyarchaeota archaeon | reverse complement strand
TAAGGTTGGTCACTCTGTGCTCGCTTCCATGCTGGAGGCTTCAAGGAATAAAAATTTTTACCAAATACAAACGAAAACTTCCAAGGTGTGGTTCAGCGTCGACAGCATAGCCGGGACGGCAAAGGGGCAATTCATTGACTTCAAGGGAGGAATTGCTCTGCAGCCCGAGGCCGCCAACAATGGCCAGGTGGTATTCGTCATCAAAAGCGCCAGCATCTCTACCTCAAATGCCGTGATTGACAATGTGGTGCGCAGTAAATCGTATATGGATGTCGAGCGCTATCCGGAAATCCTGTTTGTCAGCAGCGGTTTCTCGTGGCTGAGTGAAACCAGAGGTTTGCTGAAGGGCAAGCTCACTCTTCATGGCGTTACAAAAGCGGTTGCTTTCAATGTCGAGTTGAGTGACCTCAAGGGGAACAAGGCTGGCAAAAGCGAAACCATCCTTGTCAAGATCTCCACATCCATCAGTCGCTCAAAGTTCGGTATGAAATTGATGAGTAAGGTCGTCAGTGACACAGTCATATTGGGTATGACTATCAGGGCAAAAAGAAATGGAGGTATCTCAAAAGAGCAGCTCGTGGCGATCTCTTCTTACTCTGGTTTCCGCTGAAGCATGCTTCGATTCAAGCCTCTCTATCTCATTTCGACAGTAGGGGAAATCTTGTGACGGTGGTGGGAATGCGGCAAATGTTCAATAAGTCCGTGCCGGGCCTTCATTCGCTATGTTGTCATTTCGACCATCGGGAGAATCTGAAAGTACTGGAGAACCTTTTGCAAAACGCGTAAATAGTGGGTTTTGTCATCTCGAACGAATGTGAGAGATCTTATTTATCAATCAGTTAAGATTTCTCCTTTCAGTCGAAATGACAGCTTGAGAGAGTTTTGCAAGAACCTCTGGATAGAGTGAATTAATTCAAGATTTCTCCCTTCGGTCGAAATGACAAGTAATTTTGCACGGTGTTATTGAGATGTTGCGAAATGCGTCTGCAAGAGTTTGAAACGCTACTGGTTTTTCCACTAGATTATTTAGACAAATTACTCCACAATGACTATCAATAATAAATACATTAAAAAAACAGGTTTCCAGCCATGCGCATACCACTGATACTGACCGCCAGCTTTTTATTAGCCTCCTGTACCATGGGCCAGGTGCTGGTGCAGCCTGCACTTCCGCTGGTCGATAATAGTATTGAAAAGCTTAACCGTGAAACTGACCTGAAGGCAGCTGAGAAGACCATCACGGGCAATCTCAAGATACTCAATGGCATGATCAAGCTCGATCCGAAGAATGCCCAGCTGCAGACCTACGCAGCGCAGGGACTCTATGGCCTTGCCTATGGCTTCAGGGAAGATAGTCAGCCACAGAGCGCAGCAGATTTGTATCTGCGCGGCATGCAGCACGGCGTCAAAGCACTGCAGCTCAACGGCGCCAACAACCTGCTTGGCAGCACCATGGCAGACTTTGACAAGCAAGTCAGCGGCATGCGCAGGAGCGATGTCGCCGCCATGTTCTGGACAGCCAGCAACTGGGGGAAGTGGATTGATATGCATCGCGACGACCCCGATGCCCTTGCACAGCTGCCTCGCGCCACCGCATTGATGCAACGCGTTCTCGATCTTGAAGATACCTTTTATTATGGCGGCGCGCATATGTATTTTGGCGTCTATTACGGCAGCCGCGCACCGACGATTGGCGGCAACTTCAAAAAATCCAGAGCATATTTTAATCACGCCCGTAAAATCACCAACGGCAAGCTGTTGATCGCCGACCTGCTGCAGGCGCAATACCTTGCTCGCCAGGAGTTTAACCGGAAAGAGTTTCACCAGCTTCTCAGTGGTGTTGTCAATGCTCCGGATAACCTCATGCCGGAACTTGGCCTGCAAAACCAGATAGCAAAACGCAAGGCCGCAGCGCTGCTGAAGAGGGAAGACGAATGGTTTTAAGATTTCTCACCCTGGTCGTGCTGCTAACGGCATTAAGCGCCAATGTAAACGCCAAAACCTATGTGCTCAAATTTGCTACCTTGCTTCCGACCGGAACCTCGTGGACCAAGCTGCTTGATAACTGGGCCAAGGAGGTCGAAAAGAAAAGCAAAGGCCGCCTCAAGTTGAAAATGTACCCCGGCGGCGTCATGGGGGATGAGCCTGATGTATTGCGCAAGATACGCAAGGGGCAGTTGCATGGCGGCATGTTCACCGGCTATGGCATCGGCCGTATCTACTCCCCTGCGCGTGTGCTCGAAGTGCCTTTTTTGTTCAAGAATACGCGCGAGTCGGATTATGTGCGCAAGAAAATGATGCCGGAGCTGGAAGCCGGTTTCAGGAAAAAGGGGTTTGAACTGCTGGGCTGGCCGGAAGTAGGTTTTATTCACTTCTTCTCCAAACGCCCTGTCAAATCCATGGATGACCTGAGGAAATCAAAAATCTGGTTATGGCAGGGGGATCCGTTGGGAGAAGCATTTTTCAAAGCGGCGAAGATAAAACCGGTGCCACTCTCTATCATTGACGTATACACCCAGCTATCCGCCAGGCATGGCAGCATCGATACCATCTACACCTCAAGCTTTGGTGCCATAGCCCTGCAATGGTATTCAAAACTCAACTACGCGAGTGATCTGGCATTTACCAACGCGATCGGCGGGCTGCTCGTCAGCAACAGTTTTTACAACAAGCTGCCAAAAGATTTACAACTGCTGCTGAAGACAACGGGCAAGCGCCTGGGTGATGATATTCGCAAGCAGGCGCGCAAAGAGAATAAAAGAAGCCTGGCTATTCTTAAGAAGAACGGCATCAAATTCATGTTTGGCTGGTCTGATGTCAATATGAGTGAAATGGTGAAAATTCGTGATCGTGCAGCAAAAAACCTGGAATCCTCAAACTATATTCCCGCGGCCACTTTTGCAAAAGTGAAGAGACACCTTGCAGCCGTTCGGCGATGAGCAAAAAAATATCAGTCTGGCAGATTCGTGATCGAAAAATTTGAACACGGTCTGGTAAAAGCTGAAAGCATCGTTGCCGCTTTCAGCCTGTTTTTACTTCTCGCTCTTTCACTGATTCAGATCCTGACGCGTAACTTTTTCAATTTTGGTTTTCCGGAAATTGAAATCATCAACCGTAACCTGCTGGTTATCTGCGGCACAATGGGCGCGGTGATCGCCACATCAAAATTACGCCACATCAAGGTCGATGCACTCACACCGCTCATGAGCAAGCGGATCGTGTCGCTGCTGCGTTGCCCGCTGTCCCTCTTTTCCACACTGATATGCGCAGTGATGAGTTATCACGCAGCCATATTCGTTGTGGATGAGTGGCAATACATTCCTGTCAATGAACGCTGGACACTACCGTTCACCCTGATCTACCCGCTTGGCTTCGGCCTGCTTGGACTGCACTTCCTGCTTAACTGCTTTCACAACAAAAGAGATGATTAGCGCCGTCCTGATACTGGTGCTCCTTGCCCTCGTCGGCGTGCCACTTTTCGTGGTGCTCGCAGCTGGCGGCCTGCTTGCCAGTGATTTTGCAGATATCAGCCCCGATATCCTGATCATCGAGATGAATCGCCTGGCGTCAACACCCAACATGATCGCCATTCCGTTGTTCACATTTGCCGGTGTGGTGATGGCGAACGGTGGCGCGCCGCAAAGACTGGTCAATTTTTACCGCGCCGCACTTGGCTGGATGCCAGGCGGGCTGGCTATCGTAACCATCGGTACCTGCGCATTTTTTACATCCTATTCGGGCGCATCGGGTGTGACTATTCTGGCCCTGGGCGGATTGCTCTATCCGATTCTTGTCGGCGAAGGCTACCACCAAAGATTCTCTCTCGGCCTGCTGACAACGTCCGGCTCACTGGGCCTGCTGTATGCGCCCAGCATGGCGATCATGATATACAGCATCGTTGCCGGTGTCGGTATCGATAAAATGTTTCTTGCCGGTGTCGTCCCCGGAACACTACTGATGATCATGCTGGCAATCTACAGCATGGTGCATGGCAGGCATTTACAGATTGTCAAACATGCGTTCGATTTCAATACACTGGCAACTACCGCACGTGGCGCCATCTGGGACATCTTTTTACCCATTGGCATCGTTCTCGGTATATTCGGCGGCTTTGTCTCTATCATGGAAGCTGCGGCAGTTACAGCCGCCTACGTCATCTTTATCGAGGTTGTTGTGCATCGGGAAATCGATCTGAAAACCCGCTTCTTCGGCCTGCTGGTTGAAAGCTGCATCCTCTTCGGCAGCCTGATTATCATCCTGCTTGTCGCTCTTGGCCTGACTAACCTGATGATCGATGCACAACTGCCAATGCAGATGCTGGAAGTGCTCGAGCGGCACATCAGCAGTCCACTCCAATTCCTGTTATTGTTAAACCTGTTCCTGCTGGTTGTCGGCGCGATAATGGATATCTTCTCCGCCATTATTGTCGTGGTGCCTTTAATTATCCCCCTGGCGACGCGCTATGGGATTGACCCGGTTCATCTTGGCATTATTTTTCTTGCCAATCTTGAAATTGGATATTCCACACCGCCGCTCGGCATCAACCTCTTTATCGCCAGCCAGCGGTTCGGCAAATCGATAGTCACCCTGTTCAAATCCACGCTTCCATTCCTGGCGCTGATGATTATCTGGTTGATGCTGGTTACCTACATACCCGAGCTTTCGCTGTGGTGGAAATAATTAACCACGGATGCACACAGGGATGGGTTTTAGGTTTTAAGTTTTAGGTGAGGTACTTGCAAAATTCCGTCATTCCGGCGAATGCCGGAATCCAGCCAGCCAATCAACCACTTGTAAAGCAAAATTGTAACTTCTCAGAAAACTTTGTGAAGGCTGTCATTGCGAGGGAGCGAAAGCGACTGCGGCACTAATTTTGCCAGGAGCAAAATTGAACGCACTTGTGTGACCCGAAGGGTAAATTACAAGGATGTAATTTATAATCTCGCTGGTACAGGAAATCTATGGATTATTCGTTTCGCTCACCCTCACCCTTCGGGTCGCCCTTTTGGGCGTTCAAAGCGCAAGCGCTTTAGTCCGGCTAAAAGCATGCCGGGATGACGCAGTTTTGCAAGAGACTCAAGATGTAAAAATATCTGTGTTTATCTGTGTGCATCTGTGGTTCAAAAAGCCATTCAATCCACTACATTCTCGATCAATCGCCTGGTCATGTGCAGCCTAACCTCGGCGCTCTCTGTCAGCATGTGGAACAGATGATGCGGGCTTGACGCCATGGCGATGCGTGCATCGAGATCGTCGCGTATTTCGCCGTAGTAATCAAGCAAGCTGCGGTCAAAATCGTGCAGGGCGCGGCTCAGCGGATCCTTGCGCTGGCGCTCGAGAATTCGCTCTGCGCCATCCTCGTAGAGGTTTCCCAGGGAGATATGCACCGCAGAGAAGAGCGTCGCCCAGCCATTGAACCAGAACATCAGGTCGGTATCGAAACCCTCTCCGGGCGAAGCATCGCGCCGCAGTACCTCGGCAAGAAACTCCTTCTCACGCACTGATTCGCCGGCTTCCAGCAGTTCAGCGCGTCCAAAGGCGTCGATGGTGGAGCTGGTCAGCATGATCGGATAGTCCGGGTGGCGTTTGAGGATGAATGAGGCGTCCTTGATCACTTTGCCCCTCTTGCCGGGGATGGCTGGATTGCTCTTCTCTCTGGCTGCCGGCGCAGAAGAGAGCACCTGCAGCTGGTGTCCGCGTTCGCCAAGCTGTTTTACCAGACGTGCGAAGACCCCTTTTTGAAACAGATCCATGGAGAAGTTGAGACTGTTCTGTTTGTGCAGCAGCGCCAGCTGTATCTCTTTGTAACGCGGAGCAGCTTCGACGATGTTGGCGATCTTTTCGACCGGAATGCGCTCTCTCAAGGCGCCATGTTTATCTGCAATCACCTCCTGGTGAAACTCGTCAAAGCTGATTTGCAGCAGCACATGGGCTTTGGGCCAGCTGCCGGGACGCTCCTTGAGCGCCTTCACCATGGAGCGAAGAACCTTGTGTGTCTCCTCGCTGGTGGTGGCGAAATCACCATTGAGCAGAATCGCAAAGGTTCGAATATGCCGCATCGAACGAATCGCCCGGTAGAAGTGCTCCATGTGCCGGGTCAGGTCGCCGCCGGTAAAAAGTACGCTTTGTGTATGGGCGTCGACCAGTCTGTAGAGTGATTCAGGATCCTGATTCCTGCTTTTTGGCGGCCGCCAGATGAACATGCAGTGGCGGCATGTCTGCGGACAGCCCATGGCGGGGATGATGCCCAGCTTGGCGAATGGCGTTGTTTTTGCGTTTGTATCGGGGAGTGCATCCACCAGCGCCAGGCGCTCCTGGTCAGCGTCGCTGAGCATCTCTCCATAGCGATCACGCTCACTGCGACCAATCTCGCTGAAGGCGACGACATCCGTACGGGTGAAGAGTTGAAAATTCCCCCAGGTCGCCATGACCTCTGCAGTCAGCGCCTCGCTGTCGCCATGATGCAGTGCAAGCAGTCGCAGCAGCTGTTGACGCTGCACCGGACTCTCCGCCGGGGCGGCCATCCAGTGGTCGATATATCCCCTGACGAACTCCTCCCCGGTTGCTGATTGCTGCAGCAGCTGCATCAGAAATGCGCGCGGTGAATTTTTGAATGCGGAGAGTAGCAGCGAGCGATAATTCGGCTCTACATTGTGCTGCAGCCAGAAGAAGGCGTAGAGGTAGCTCAGCAGGAAGCCAAGGTCATCGCTATTTTTATGATTCCCCAATAACTCTCGCATGGCGCCGCTGGTCATGCGGTTGACCTCGGACTTGAAGCGCTGCCGCCTGTTCGTCACATAGATCTGTGACAACTCCTGCTGATCTCTATTCGATGCGAGCTTGTTTGGCAGCATGGGCTGACCTTGTGACTAGGGGAAGTGCTATATTACCCTGATAAAGAGAGTCGAAATCCGCTGATTTTGTAATCATTTACCAGGAGATATCGTAACTTCTCAATAATCACGTGCAAGATTACTTGTCATTTCGACCGAAGGGAGAAATCTTGAATTTGTTCACTATATCCAGTGCTTTCAGATTTCTCCCGATGGTCGAAATGACAATATAGTGAATGAAGACCCGGCACGGGATTATTGAGAAGTTACGAAATATCCTACCATCACATTTTCCATCGGAGAGACGTTCATGGGACATTTGTTTGCAATTGTGATGCTGTTGTTAATGACAGGCTGCAGCGCTCAGCAGCCTGAACCAATCACGAGTGACGATGATAGATTCAGTGTGGAGACCATCGTTGAAAATCTGCAACACCCCT
>JAIVTC010000299.1:0-3480 GCA_048629055.1 Candidatus Bathyarchaeota archaeon | reverse complement strand
GACGTCATTTTGAGTCAGATTTTTCGTGCATTTGAGGCGAATAGCAGCGCTATTTAACGATAATGGACGGGAAATCTGGCCAAAAGGGCGTTTCCGCAGTAGGTCTTCTATTCTCGGACAGACTCCCAGTGCTCTATACCACTGGATCCATCGTCGTTCGCCTACATGGACGTAGGTCAGAGGCGTGAGCTGGACGCGGAAGCTTCGTACCTCACTTCCCTCGGAATGACACGTAAAGCTGTAAAGTACTTTGATGGTTTTGAAAGATATCTTTCTATTGAGGCACTTGCAAAACTCCTCATTCCGGTATGCTTTTAGCCGGAATCCATTTGTATTGATCTGCAAGTGGTTGATTTTATGGATTCCGGCCTGCGCCGGAATGACGTATTTGAGAGTTTTGCAAGAGGCTCTATTCGTACTGAAAAATCCCCTGATTGACAAAATCTAATGGAAAACCCGAATTTTTCTAGTGAATATTGATCAATATTCGTATATACTAATATGTTATTGCTGTGATAGAAAAATTATCCAGCACATTGGGAACCGGTCAGTGGTTATTTCCCTTAAATTAGACAGAAAAGGTGCGCTTCGTGAAGTGGTTGATGGATTTATTGCTCAGTATTCCCGGTCGCTTTGTTCCGTTCTTCTCCTGGCTGCCTAATCTGACAAACACTGCTACGTTGAAGGCTGACGTTATTGCCGGCGCCACTGTGGCAATGGTGCTTGTTCCACAGTCGATGGCCTATGCATCTCTTGCCGGCCTGCCCGCCTATTACGGCCTTTACGCCTCTTTTCTCCCGCCGATGGTGGCGGCGCTGTTTGGCTCTTCGAGGCAACTGGCCACCGGACCCGTGGCGATGGTGTCGTTGATGACGGCCACAGCATTGGCGCCACTGGCTACAGCGAATCCCGATGGATTTATTCTCTATGCTCTGACGCTGGCAGTGATGGTGGGAGTGATGCAACTCTCTCTGGGGCTGCTCAAACTCGGGGTGCTGGTCGATCTGCTGTCACACCCCGTGGTTGTCGGATTTACCAATGCCGGTGCCATTATTATCGCCACCTCCCAGCTCAACAAGATTTTCGGCGTCGGCAAGAGCAGCACCGGAACCGATGGTGAATCGCTGCATCACTATGAAGTCGTCGGCAACATCGTGCAATCTGCAGTAGAAAATATTCACTGGCCGACATTTTACATGGCGGTGATTGCCTTCGTGTTGCTGCTGGGTGTGAAAAAATATTTCCCCAGAGTTCCCAATGTCCTGGTTGCAGTTGTCGGAACAACGCTGCTTGCCGCGTTTACCAACTATTCCGGTATTGGCGGGCAGGTTGTTGGTTTTGTTCCCGAGGGACTGCCTGCATTGGTCGTACCCCCTTTTGACAAAGAGATCATTCTACAGCTTGGAATGACCGCCCTGATTATCTCGCTGGTGGGTTTTATGGAAGCGATAGCGGTTGCCAAGGCGATGGCGGCGCGCACCCGTCAACGCCTGGATGCCAATCAGGAGTTGGTTGGTCAGGGGTTGTCGAATATCGTGTCGGGATTTACTTCCGGTTACCCTGTTTCCGGCTCGTTCTCCCGTTCAGCGGTCAATATCGATGCCGGCGCTGTAACAGGTTTCTCTTCGATAGTGACCGGCCTCATCGTCGGTGTGTCGCTGCTGTTTTTAACCCCGCTGCTGTTTCACCTGCCCCAGGCTACACTGGCTGCGGTTATCATGCTGGCTGTAGCCGGCCTGATCAAGGTGCGTCCGATCATCGACGCCTGGCGGGCAGAGCCGCATGATGCAATCGTGGCAGTCGTCACTTTTGCATTGACGCTGTATATCGCACCGCATATCGAATACGGCATCATGGTTGGCGTGGTTTTGTCACTGGTTCTGTTCGTTTTCCGCACCATGCGCCCGCGTGTGGCGGAAGTCTCGCGTTTCAAGGACGGCACCATGCGGGATGTCATCGTGCATCCTGAACTGCAATTGAGCGACAAGATCTCGATCATTCGCTTTGACAACTCGATCTACTTTGCCAACGCCAGTTATTTCGAGGACAAGGTGCTGGATGTGATGGCCAGGTACCCCGATCTGAAATTCATTATTCTGGATGCGCAGGGGGTCAACATGATCGACTCGACCGGCGATGAGATTCTTCATCATGTGACGGAACGTCTCAGGGAGAATGGCATCGAGTTGCTGGTGGCGCATCCCAAGAAGCAGTTCATGGATAGCCTGCGGGGAACCAGGGTGCTTGATTACCTGGGTGAAGAGCATGTCTTCTCACGCATGCAATATGCGCTCGATTACGCATGGGATAGTCTCGGTGACGGGTATGACCGCAGCAACTGCCCGTTGAGAAGGCGTTAGTAAGGCAATTTTTTGATCAACACAAAACCCCGCTTAATGAGCGGGGTTTTGTGTTTTCGGGATACAATAACCCCACTTCTCTTGTTTTGATTTAATACGGCCATGCAGAAGAACTGGCGCGCCTTTGACCGCGAACATATCTGGCATCCCTATACCAGCTTGAGCAATCCACCGGATCTCTATGCGGTGACATCTGCGCAGGGAGTCAGGCTCACTCTTGAGGATGGGCGAGAGGTCATTGATGGTATGGCCTCCTGGTGGTGCATGATTCACGGTTACAACCACCCGCGCTTGAATGAAGCGATAGAGCGTCAACTGAAAGAGATGGCGCATGTGATGTTCGGCGGCCTGACTCACCAGCCTGCCGTTGAATTGGCACAGCGTCTGGTGGATTTGACTCCTGAACCGTTGCAAAAAGTCTTTTTTGCAGATTCCGGTTCTGTCTCAGTTGAAGTTGCGATCAAGATGGCGCTGCAGTACTGGCAGGGGAGAGGTGAGAGGCAAAAACAGCGGCTGCTGACGATCCGGAATGGATATCATGGCGACACCTTTGGCGCCATGTCGGTGTGTGATCCGGTTGGGGGAATGCACCATCTCTTCAGTGGAATCCTGCCGCAGCAGCTGTTTGCGCCTGCGCCAGTGACAGCTCCGTACGAGCCCTGGAATTCTTCAGATATCGCTGTTTTTGCGGAGCTGATCGAGAAACATAGAGACGAACTGGCCGCTGTCATCCTGGAGCCCGTCGTGCAGGGCGCTGGCGGTATGCGTTTTTACCATCCGCAGTATCTGCGTGAAGTGCGAGAGTTGTGTGACCGCTTCGATCTGTTGCTGATCGTTGACGAGATCGCGACCGGTTTTGGACGCACCGGTAAGCTGTTTGCCTGTGAACATGCCGGGGTGGCGGCGGATATCCTGTGTGTGGGCAAGGCGTTGACAGGAGGCTATTTGAGTCTCGCGGCCACGCTGGTAAGCGATGAGGTCGCCAGCGGGGTTTGCTCAAATAACCAGGTTTTTATGCATGGTCCCACCTACATGGCGAATCCGCTTGCCTGCGCGGTTGCCAATGCCAGTATTGAACTGTTGCTGGAGAGTCCGTGGCAACAGCGTGTCAATGCCATTC
>JAIVTC010000298.1:0-3364 GCA_048629055.1 Candidatus Bathyarchaeota archaeon | reverse complement strand
GTCCCAAACCCGGCAGCAGTCTGGAGGGGGTGTTGAATGCCCCGGACAGGGAGGAGCTGCTCAAGTGGCTGCGCTTCCGGCCGTTGATGCACGTTGACCGGGGCATTAATTTCAGCATGATCCATGCGGGACTTCCCCCGCAATGGAGCATCGCGCAGGCCCGCAAGTATGCTGGCGAAGTGGAATCGGTATTGCGTCACAAAAAACGTCACAGAAAGTTTTTTGCAGCCATGTATGGAGATAAACCTGATCGATGGAGTGATGATCTGCAAGGGATGGACCGGCTGCGCTTTATTACCAACTGTTTCACGCGCATGCGCTACTGCACCAAAAAGGGAAGACTCGTACTCAATGAAAACGGACCGTTGGGATCTCAGCGGAAGAACCTGCTGCCATGGTTTATGGCTCCTCAAAGACGCAGCGCCCGTGACAGGATTGTTTTTGGCCACTGGTCAACACTGGGGTATATGGCGGGGAGTAAGCTCTGGTCACTGGATACAGGCTGTTTATGGGGTGGCCAGTTGACAGCGCTTCGCCTCGAAGACCAGGCGCCATTTTTTCTCAACTGTTCCGGGAAAAGAAAGCCGGGGAAGTGAAGGGAGGTTTCAAGTTTTAGGTTTTAGGTTTTAAGTTGGCGGAATTCGCCCGTTTTATCCCATGTGCATCCTGCGTAGCCGCAAAAAGAGTGCTTTCTGCATGGGTGGGGAATAATAATCTGCAAATTCATGCGGTCTTTTCCTGATTTGCATTGACAACACCTGAAAACAGGCTTAGAATTCGCGGTCTTTCTCGCAGGTCAATCGTTGAAAAGACGGCGGGGGGATGGTTGGGCGAAAATCCAACTATGGGAGTATTCCCATGAATTCAACAACTTACGCTGTTCGGCTTTGATGTGACAAGGCTGAAGAGGGTCTGTTAATGTCTATTGAATGGCACAACTCATGTGTCAATAGCGTCTTCACGGAGACGAGAGCGAATGGCAACAATTAATCAGCTAGTACGTAAACCACGCAAACGCAAGGTAGTAAAGAGCACCGTTCCGGCGCTGGAAGCCTGCCCTCAGCGACGTGGGGTCTGTACCCGTGTCTATACAACGACACCCAAGAAACCGAATTCAGCGCTGCGTAAGGTTGCGCGTGTTCGCCTCACCAGTGGCCACGAGGTAACAAGCTATATTGGTGGTGAAGGACACAATCTTCAGGAGCACTCGGTGATTCTGATTCGCGGTGGTCGTGTGAAAGATTTGCCTGGTGTGCGCTATCATACGGTCCGCGGCACACTGGATACCGCGGGTGTTGATTCGCGTCGTCAGGGACGCTCAAAGTATGGCGCCAAGCGGCCTAAGAGCTAATAAAGAATTAATTTGCCAGCTAAGTTAAAACAAGCTGAAACAAGAGTCTAGAGAGAAACAGGTATGGCCAGAAGACGCGTAGCAGCACGTCGTGAGATTCTCCCGGATCCAAAATTCGGAAGCATTTTACTGACAAAATTTGTCAACATGATTATGCAGGACGGCAAAAAAGCTGTCGCAGAAAGGATTATCTACGGCGCCCTTGATCAGATTGCTGATAAGAAGGGCGGAGACCCGCTGGAATCACTGGATGGGGCAATGGACAATGTACGCCCGATGGTTGAGGTTAAATCCCGCCGTGTTGGTGGCGCCACCTACCAGGTGCCGGTTGAAGTGCGTGCAAAACGCCGCGACTCACTGGCAATGCGCTGGTTGATCGAGGCTGCACGCAAGCGCAGTGAGAAGTCAATGGCGCTGCGTCTGGCTGGTGAGTTGATGGATGCTTCCGATCAGCGTGGTTCGGCTGTCAAGAAGCGTGAAGATACGCACCGCATGGCTGAAGCCAACAAGGCCTTCTCTCACTATCGCTGGTAATTTGGACTAAAGCGGAAAATTTCGTGGCACGCTCAACGCCAATCAGCCGTTATCGCAATCTTGGCATCATGGCGCACATCGATGCCGGCAAGACGACAATGACTGAGCGCATCCTCTATTACACAGGGGTTTCGCACAAAATCGGCGAGGTGCATGACGGTGCTGCAACCATGGACTGGATGGAGCAGGAGCAGGAGCGGGGCATTACCATCACCTCTGCTGCAACGACCTGTTTCTGGAGTGGCATGGAGAAGCAGTTTCCGCAGCATCGTATCAATATTATCGATACGCCGGGGCACGTTGACTTTACCATCGAGGTAGAGCGTTCGTTGCGGGTTCTGGATGGCGCTTGCGCTGTTTTTTGCGCTGTTGGCGGAGTTGAGCCCCAGTCAGAGACTGTGTGGCGGCAGGCGAACAAATACGGCGTACCGCGGATCGGCTTCGTCAACAAGATGGATCGCATAGGAGCGGATTTCCTGCGCGTCGTCGAGCAGGTGAAAGAGCGCCTCGGCGCAACTCCGGTTGCCATGCAGATGAGTGTCGGCGCCGAAGAGGATTTTGTCGGCGTCGTCGATCTGGTCAAGATGAAAGCCATCTTCTGGGATGAAGAGGATATGGGTGTCCGCTTCGAAGAGCATGACATCCCGAAGGAGCTTGTCGAACAGTGCGAACAGTTGCGGGAATCGATGATCGAAGTCGCAGCAGAAGCAAGCGACGAGCTCATGGAGAAGTACCTGGAAACGGGTGAGCTGAACAACGATGAGATCAAGGCGGGAATACGACAGCGTACACTCGCCAATGAAATTGTACCGATGTTCTGCGGATCCGCATTCAAGAACAAGGGAGTTCAGGCACTGCTGGATGCGATCATTGAATATCTGCCTGCGCCGAGCGATGTGGCTGCGATCAAAGGGCATCTCGATGACAAGGATGAGAGTGAGGCGGAACGGCCGGCATCGGATGATGCGCCATTTGCAGCACTGGCGTTTAAAATTGCGACAGACCCCTTTGTCGGCACGCTGACTTATTTCCGTGTCTACTCCGGGGTCCTGAAATCCGGTGAATTTGTATTCAATCCGGTGAAGAGTAAAAAAGAGCGTATTGGACGTATTTTGCAGATGCATGCCAATTCGCGTGAAGAGATCAAAGAGGTGCGCGCCGGAGACATTGCGGCGGCAGTCGGGCTCAAGGATGTCACCACCGGCGACACGCTGTGCGATCTCAAAGAGATTATTACGCTTGAACGCATGGAGTTTCCGGAGCCGGTTATTTCGGTTGCTGTAGAACCCAGGACGCAGGCGGACCAGGATAAGATGGGCGTAGCGCTGTCCAAGCTGGCGCAGGAGGATCCATCTTTTCGCGTGCATACGGATGAAGAGTCAGGGCAGACCATTATCTCCGGCATGGGTGAATTGCACCTGGAGATTATCGTCGAGCGCATGAAGCGCGAATTTGACGTAGAGGCGAATGTTGGCGCTC
>JAIVTC010000297.1:0-13449 GCA_048629055.1 Candidatus Bathyarchaeota archaeon | reverse complement strand
GCCTATGTACCGTTGACTGCAGAGCGCCTCACGGGGATTGTCTCGCGCGGCGGATCGATCATGGCCAAGTGGTGCCTGGCGCACCATGAAGAGAGTTTTCTCTACACCCATTTTGAAGAGATCTGTGAGATTATGAAGGCTTATGATGTTGCATTCTCCCTGGGCGACGGTCTGCGCCCCGGCTGTCTGGCTGACGCCAATGACGCTGCTCAGTTCGGCGGACTGGAGACCCTCGGCGAGTTGACAAAGATCGCCTGGGAGCATGATGTGCAGGTGATGATCGAAGGCCCCGGTCATGTGCCGATGCAGATGGTCAAAGAAAACATGAAGAAGGAGCTGGAAGATTGTTTTGAGGCGCCATTCTACACACTGGGGCCGTTGACCACGGATATCGCCCCCGCCTACGACCACATTACATCTGCCATCGGCGCCGCGCAGATCGGCTGGTATGGCACGGCGATGCTCTGCTATGTCACCCAGAAGGAGCATCTTGGCCTGCCGAACAAGGCGGATGTGCGTGAAGGCATTATCACCTATAAACTGGCGGCGCATGCGGCTGACCTGGCCAAAGGGTTGCCCGGAGCGCAGCTGCGCGACAATGCGCTCTCCAAGGCGCGTTTCGAATTCCGCTGGGAAGACCAGTTCAACCTCTCACTGGATCCGGAGCTGGCGCGTGAATACCACGATGAGACCATGCCGGCCCAGGCGCACAAAGTGGCGCATTTCTGCTCCATGTGCGGTCCGCACTTCTGCTCCATGAAAATCTCCCAGGATGTGCGCGATTATGCTGCATCCAAAGGATTGGCTGATATCGCGGTTGCGGTCGAAGAGGGGATGAAAGAGAAGGCGGCAGAATTCAACCAGCAGGGTGAGATCTACTCGGAGGTTTAATCAACGTGCGTTTTCTACACACCATGCTGCGCGTCGGAGATCTGCAGCGCTCGATCACCTTTTATACCGAACTACTGGGTATGAAACTGCTGCGCCGGAAGGAGTACCCTGATGGCAAGTTTACCCTGGCTTTTCTCGGCTATGGCGATGAGTCAGCCAATACGGTTCTCGAATTGACTTACAACTGGGGCGTTGAGAGCTACGAAATTGGAACGGCTTTCGGCCATATCGCCCTGGAGGTCGATGATGTCTACCAGGCGACTGATGCGCTCAAAAACCGAGGTGGAAAAGTGATCAGGGAAGCCGGAGCGATGAATGCAGGAACAACGATCATCTCCTTTATCGAAGACCCGGATGGCTACCAGATCGAATTGATCGGTAAAAAATAACTACCGAACCAGATTGAAGACCGATGCATCCCCTCTCCCTTTGGGAGAGGGTTAGGGTGAGGGAATTTCAATAGCAAATCAATATTCATTCCCCTCATCCTAACCTTCTCCCCAGGGAGAAGGGACTCTACTCGCTCTTGTCCCGTTCGATCAGGGCGTAGGCCGAGTGGTTGTGGATGGATTCGAAATTTTCGGCCTCCACCTTGTAGGCGGTGATGCGCTCATCCTCATTCAGGCGGACAGCAATATCGCGCACCATATCTTCGACAAATTTCGGGTTGTTGTAGGCGCGCTCGGTGACATGTTTCTCATCAGGGCGTTTCAGCAGGCTGTAGAGTTCGCTGGAGGATTCGCTCTCCACCAGGTCGATCACATCTTCAATGCCGAAGAAGTCGGCAGCGCACACGGTAACAGTGACGTGAGAGCGCTGATTATGGGCTCCAAAATCAGAGATTTTCTTGGAGCAGGGACACAGGCTGGTTACAGGCACCACCACCCGTGTGAACATCTCGGGGACGCCGTCGCGAACCTCCCCGATCAGGGAGACTTCATAATCCATCAGGCTTTCAACGCCGGAGACGGGGGCCTTCTTGTTGACAAAGAAGGGAAAGCTCATCTCGATATGGCCAACTTCAGACTCAAGAAGCTGCGCCACCTCCATCAGCATATCCTTGAAGGATGAGACAGTGATCTCGCGCTCGTGATTATTCAGGATCGCCACGAAGCGTGACATGTGGGTTCCCTTGAAATTATGCGGCAGATAGACGTACATGTTGAAAGTGGCGATCGTATGTTGCTCGCCTTCACTGCGATCCCGCACGCGCACGGGATGGCGGATATCCTTGATACCGACTTTATTGATGGCAATCTGCCTGGTATCGGCGCTGCCCTGAACGTCTGCGATTTCGTCTGCCACTTGCGTTTCTCGATTTATCATGCTGTTGGGTTTAGGGATGAGGCATTTATTAAAATACCAATCTCGCTTGCCTTTTTGTCCATGCTTTTCGCCGCCACTTTGGTTACATAGTTCACTATGCGCCCGACGCGGCAACAAAAACCACGAACAAAAATTCTGCACATCCTGGTACTTTAATTTCTGCCTCATCCCTTATCCCGCAAGACAGACAATTCTACAGCGAATAGTGGCAGATGTCAGTCCTGAAAACACACACAATCAGTCATGTGATAACTTCAGCGGCAACTTTTCAAAAAGTCTGTGTTGAAAAACGATGGATCGACTGGTTTGTGGACAGCCGCTTAATAGGAGCGGTGAATGATCAATTTGGCAAGTTCACGCAGAGGATCTGCGCGTTCACCGAATGACTCCAGGGCTGCTATGGCATCATCATAGAGTTGAGCGGCCCTTTCTCGTGCCTGTGAGAGTCCCAGCAGCGAGGCGTAGGTGGTCTTCTGCTGTGCAGCATCCTTTCCCCCTGTTTTGCCGAGGCTTTCGGTATCGCCGGTAATGTCGAGAATATCGTCCATGATCTGGAATGCCAGGCCGATGCACTTGCCGTAGTGATCAAGTTGCTGCAGCTGCTGTCTCTCGCCTGAAGCCGCCATTGTTCCCATCAGCACACTGGAGCGAATCAGCGCCCCGGTTTTATGGATATGGAGATTTTCCAGTTCTGGCAGTGTCAGGGCGTTGCCGGTGGCTGTCAGGTCCATCACTTGCCCTCCCGCCATGCCGTGTGATCCGGATGCGCTGGCCAGCGTCGCTATTATTTTCAGACGCATGGTTTCATTGATATCGCTGTCACACAGCAACTCAAATGCAAGGGACTGCAGTGCATCTCCGGCGAGTATTGCGATTGCTTCTCCAAATTTGACGTGGCATGTCGGCTGTCCGCGACGCAGATTATCATCATCCATTGCCGGCAGATCATCATGAATGAGCGAGAAGACATGAATAAACTCGACTGCGCAGGCAGGTTTGTCCAGAATGTCGGGTGTCGCGCCGAATGCGTAGCCGGCAGCATAAACAAGCAGCGGGCGAATGCGTTTTCCGGGTGTCAGCACGGAGTAGTGCATTGCCTCATGCAGTTCAAGCGGCAGACGCTGCTTCGACGGCAGATGCTGTCGCAGAGCACCTTCGATGCGGCTCCGGCATCTATCCAGGTAACTGCTGCTGTTGATCACTGCTCGAAAGGCTCCGTCTCCGAGTCTGCTGTCGGGTTGCTCAGCATGGCGACCTTTTGCTCTGCAGCTTGTAATGACTGCTGGCAATGGCGCGTCAAAGCGATGCCACGTTCAAAAGACTTGAGGGAATCCTGCAGAGAGAGGTCGCCTCTCTCCATCTCCTCTACCAGTTGCTCGAGTTCGGCAAGCGCCTGTTCAAAGGGAGTATTATCAGCTATGGTTGTGTCGGACTTTTTTCTGCTCACCGGATATGATTCTCTTGTTTGATGTCCGCAGTAGGTTTTTATTCTCGGACAGGCTTCTGAGGGTTATCATTGTAATATTACATGAATTTGGAAGAAAAGATGATGCGACTGTTTCTGTTTTTACTGTTTGTTGTACTGACGCCATCCCTTTATGCTGATGACGCGACAGATCCTTATGACCGTTTTCGGGGTGAGAATGATCGTGACAGCTTTGATTTTGATGACTCTCTGGTAGCTCCATGGAAGGAGCAGAAGGGTGCGATCCCGGCAGTTTCGCTGCAGACGCTGAAAAAGCTGACCATTGATCATGGACCAATTGGTGCATCGCTCTATCTGGACCAGGATTCGATTCAGATGAACAAAAAAGATCGCGTGGTGCGCTACTGGATTGCAATCAAGAGCGGCGGCCGTATCAGTAGCCTCAACTATGAGGGTTTGCGTTGCTCAACAAGTGAATATCGCAGCTATGCCTATGCCAGTCCGCAAAACAGCACGCAGGTAACGCCACTGAAAAACTCCCGTTGGATATCTATCAGACCGGAGGGAAGCAGGGATTACCATCTGGAACTGGCCAAAAACTATCTCTGCAGCACCGGCGTGCCGCGCACGCTGGAAGGGATCAAGGCTTCTCTCGGCGGCAACTACCAACTCCATAGCCCCTATTCGCAGATACTTGATTATAATGAGTAATTCTGAATGAGCAGTGCTGCGATGAGTAACTATGATGCCTCCGCCATTGAGGTGCTCAGTGGTCTGGATCCGGTGCGCAAACGCCCCGGCATGTATACCGATACCACGCGGCCGAATCACCTTGCCCAGGAGGTGGTGGATAACAGTGTCGATGAGGCGATCGCCGGTTTTGCAAAGAATATCGAGGTGATCCTGTTCAAGGATGGTTCTCTGCAGGTGCGTGATGACGGACGCGGCATGCCGGTTGATATCCATCCGGAGGAAGGCGTCTCCGGAGTTGAGGTGATTCTCACCAAACTCCATGCCGGTGGAAAATTTTCTGACAAGAGCTACCAGTTTTCAGGTGGTTTGCACGGCGTTGGCATCTCTGTTGTCAATGCGCTCTCCACGCATCTGGAGGTGTGGGTCAAACGCGGCGGCAAGGAGTACAACATCGCCTTTGCTCACGGCGAGAAGGCGTCCGAGCTTGAGGAGATTGGAACAGTCGGCAAGCGCAACAGCGGAACCACTCTGCGTTTCTGGCCGAATACAGCATACTTTGACTCAAACAAATTCTCTCTGCGGCAGCTTGTACACCTGCTGCGCGCCAAAGCGGTGCTGTGTCCCGGTCTGCGCATCAGCTTCAAGGATGAAAACAGCGGTGACAACAGTGAATGGTATTACGAAGATGGATTGTGTGACTATCTGGTTGATTCATTGCAGCAGAGTGTGCGCCTGCCCGAGGAGCCATTTGTCGGTGATCTGTCGGGCACGAGAGAGGCGGCAAGCTGGGCGATTGCGTGGTTGCCGGAAGGAGGCGATGCGGTGACAGAGAGTTATGTCAACCTGATCCCGACGGTGCAGGGTGGGACGCATGTCAACGGGCTGCGCTCAGGACTGACGGATGCAGTGCGCGAATTCTGTGAATTCCGCAATTTGTTACCGCGCGGGGTGAAGCTTTCGCCGGATGATGTGTGGAACAAGCTCAGCTACATTCTCTCCGTCAAGCTGGCGGAACCGCAATTTTCCGGCCAGACCAAGGAGCGGCTCTCATCGCGTGAGTGTGCATCCTTTGTGTCCGGCGTGGTCAAGGATAGTTTCAGCCTGTGGCTCAACCAGCATACGGATGCCGGCGAAGCGATTGCCGAGTTGGCTATCAACTCTGCGCAGATGCGCATGCGCGCGGGACGCAAGGTGGCGCGCAAGAAGATTACGCAGGGACCCGCTCTACCGGGCAAGCTGGCAGACTGCACCTCGACCGACTCCAGCATGACAGAGCTGTTTCTGGTGGAGGGGGACTCGGCAGGCGGCTCAGCCAAGCAGGCCAGGGACAAGACCTTCCAGGCGATCATGCCGCTGCGCGGCAAAATACTGAATACATGGGAGGTCGATTCAGCAGAAGTGCTGGCTTCACAGGAGGTGCATGACATCTCCGTGGCCATCGGAGTCGATCCCGGCAGCAGTGATTTGTCGCGGCTGCGATTTGGCAAGATCTGCATTCTTGCCGATGCGGATTCTGACGGACTGCATATCGCCACCCTGCTGTGTGCGCTCTTTATGCGCCATTTTCCAAAACTGGTGGCAGAGGGGCATGTCTATGTCGCCATGCCGCCGCTGTTCCGCATCGATGTTGGAAAACAGGTCTTCTACGCGCTCGATGATGCAGAGAGAGAGGGGATTCTGGATCGCATCGCCGCAGAGAAGCTGCGCGGAAAAATCTCCATCCAGCGCTTCAAGGGACTGGGTGAGATGAATCCGAAGCAGCTGCGGGAGACGACGATCCACCCGGATACCAGACGCCTGGTACAGTTGACTGTCGAGGTAGAGGAGGAAGCGATGCAGATGATGGACATGCTGCTTGCCAAAAAGCGCGCCGGCGACCGCAAAAGCTGGCTGCAGGAGAAGGGCGACATGGCGGAGGTGTAGCCGCTTCAAACCACTTTTTTTAACCACAGATGGACACAGATAGACACAGATAAAGAGAAACTGATGTTCGCGTGTATCCGGTAAGATCTCAATACCCCGTGCAGGTTGGTTCCACGTAGGATGTGGTGAGCTTGCGAACTGCATCAATCGCGACAGATGCGGTTTGTTTCACTCACCACATCCTACAAAACCACGGACTTATCGAGAAATCGCAGTATCTGTGTTCATCTGTGTGAATCTGTGGTTCAGAAGAAAAAAATCTTTTCCTCCTTCAATTATTTCAAAAATTGAATCACCTTCTTCTGCGGTTGCAGATTGATCTCCTGAATCACTGCCCCCTCTCTGGCATTCAGCATCAACAGCGCAGCTTCTGCGACATCCTCGGCAATCAGGTGCTGGTCTGGTTTGTCGCCGGGCTGGAAGCCGAGTTCGTCAAAAAAAGAGGTGTTGACCATGCCCGGGTTGATGATGCCGGCCCGCACGCCGCTGGCTGAGCACTCCTCCTGCAGGGATTGCACCAGTCCGCGCAGGCCAAATTTGGTGGCGCTGTAGACTGCGCCGTTCCTGCCGCCGGCGAGAGCCGCCTCCGAACCGATAAAGATCAGATTGCCGCTTTTTTTAGCCTTCATGGCGGGCAGAAATTTCCGCGCAATCAATATCTGACTGGTGAGATTGAGGTTGATCAGCTGCTCGATGCGCAATACTGAGAACTGTTCCAGGGAGCCAAAAACTCCCTGACCGGCATTCAGAATCACTCCTTTCGGATCGGGGCAGATGGTGGCGATTTCGTTGAGTATTACAGGCAGAGAGCGTAGATCGCTGAGATCTGCGGTGATATGCGTAAAATTTTCTGAACTGAACTCCGGTGGATTGCGGCTGATGCCGATTACCATGTGCTCCATTTCGAGCAGACGATGCGTGATGGCGGCGCCTATTCCACGGCTGCAACCGGTGACCAGATATGTGTTTTGCTTGTTCATGTGTTTGGCTCTTGAAAAAATTCACGGGGAATTAAATACCCTGCGGACCCGGTAATTGTCATCTCGACGCAGGAGAGATCTTTATGCTCAATGTTTCAAGATCCCTCGTCGTTCGCCTACAGGGATGGTCACTCCGGGCTTCCTGCCCTCTCGTGACACTCATACATCCCTGTACAACGTAGGTGAGGGGAGTGAGCAGACCGTTCCTGCGCATCCTGCGCTCACGGCATTTGTACATCCATGTACGGCAGACGCGGAAGTTCCGTTTCTCACTTCCTTCGGGATGACAGGATAAGCTGTAAATCTTATTGAAGAATGCCGAGGAAATCGTCCAGCAGACTCATCTGCGGCATCATCCACTTCTCAAGCATAACGGAAGAGGGAATGCTGATGTCAGTTTTTTGATTATCCGAGATGACCTTGATGCAATGCACCAAATGCGGTTGTGAAAAGCGCCTTGCGGTCAAAGCAAAGCCGCTGGCCTCCATGTCGCATAATCCCTTGTCGCGTTGATTACTCCTGTGGGGTTGCTCATAGGTATAGAGCGCGGCTGTTTTCCATGGAGGCTGGTGAGGAAGCGATAGATGTAAAACACGCTCTGTTGCAACGTCGATGATCTTGCTGGCGAGGTATGTGTTGCCCGGAGCATCATCGGCATGGCCGGCGATGCCGAGATTGATCCACACGGCATCGCTATGAAATCCTGTTTTCCCGTAGAGATATGCGGTAGCCGCTGCAGCATTGCTCTTGCCGTTTCCTGAGATCACCAGTGCAATATCGTCAGCGCTATAGAGCGGGAACTCCTGCTGTTGCTGTTTTTCAAGCCTGAAATGGCTGATCAGTGCAGCGGCTTCAGCTCTGTAGGCGATGACAAAACAGATCACGGTCGCTCCTCAGCAGCACTATTTTTCGTCAGCAGGCTTCTATAGAGAGTTTCAATTTCCCTGTATTTATCCGCTCTCTGCTGATTGTTGCGCTTCTCAGCTCCCTGGCGGAGTATGCGGGCTTTGTGCCGCAGGGTTTTGTAGATAAGTCGCTTCTGACTCTTGTCCAGCCCCGGATTCTGCAGAATGTTCTGCAGGGCCTGAATGCGAAAACGATCCATGCCCCAGTATTTGCGTGACAACTGGTCGTCATGGCCGCCATATTTGAGAATCTGCGGCGTCTCGACAAACAGCACCGATTCATGCGCACAGATGCGCAGCCACAGATCGTAGTCTTCACAGGCAGGCAGGTTTTCGTCAAAGAGACCAACGTCATCAAAAAGCGAGCGATAAATCACCACCGAAGAGGGGGAGATGACACACAGCGGCAGACACTGCTGGAAAATATGGCCGCCGCTTTTTGCATGTTTTTTCATCTGGTTGACGCGTACGCCGTTGCGAATCCAGCTCTCCTGCGTATGGCACAGGCGATAACAGGGATGTTGTTCAATCAATTCAGCCTGGTTATTGAGTTTGTCTGGCAGCCAGGCGTCATCCGAGTCGAGAAATGCGATCCATTCATTGCTGGCAACACGTATGCCGCTGTTGCGAGCAGCGCTGACGCCGGCGTTCTGCTGGTAGATGTAGTTGATGGGGATGGAAGCGCCGAGCTGCAACTCTTCCACCACTTTTTGCGTATTGTCGACAGAGCCATCATCTACGACGATGATCTCTTTCGCGGGCAGGCTTTGTTGCAGCACGGATTCAATGGCGCGCCTAAGCACTTTCGCCCTGTTAAAGGTCGGGATGATAACCGAGACGGAGAAATCCACCACTCACTCCTAAGTCCTCATCACTCTGTTCTAGCGAGACCTGGTCTCAGACTGACGAGGCATGAAAGTGACGATTTCTCTCGCAAAGACGCAAAGGTCGCCAAGAAAAATCTTTGCGGTCTTTGCGCCTTGGCGAGAGTCATTTTTTGAAATTTGACTCATTTGTAAAGATGTTGGCCACTCAAGGATTACTAGTGCAGCAAGCCAAACATGCGGCTGCGGTATTTTGACGTTATGGGATGCTCGCCGAGGATGTCGAAGACCCGGATCATCGCCTTGCGTGCTGCATCATCACCATAGCTGCGGTCTTTTTGCAGCAGTATCATCAGCTGATCCAGCGCCGCTTCCAGCTGGTTATGCATCACCAGTTGCGCAGCAAGCTGGTAGCGCGCCTTGCTAGCGCCGGCGTCTGCAGCGACGATCTTTTCGAGCTCTTCCAGCGGTGGAGCATCGACAGTCACCTCGTCGAACACGATCTGCGCGCGCATGGCTGCAACTTCGGGTTTTTTCTGCTCATCTTCGGGAAGGGAGTCGAGCGCCTGCTGTGCTGCATCACTCTCGCCGATGCTCGCCTTGAGCTGTGCAAAGGCAATGATGGCGCGTGAATTGGCGGGATTCTCTTTAAGGGCCTGCGTAATCAAGTCAGCGGCGGCATCAGCGTCGCCCTGCTGCAACAACTGCTGCGCCTGCTCGACAAGATTGTCGGACTCACGTGGAATATGTTTGTCAAGAAAGGCGCGGATCTGCTCTTCCGGCAGGGCGCCGGTGAATTCATCGGCCATTTGGCCATTAACGAACAGTTTGCAGGCAGGAATGCTGCGAATCTGGAACTGGCCGGCCAGTTCCTGCTGCTCTTCGGTATTGATTTTTGCCAGTAAAAACGCTCCCTGGTACTCATCGGCAAGCTTCGCCAGCATTGGCATCAACGTCTTGCATGGTTGACACCACTCGGCCCAGAAATCAACCAGTACCGGCTGCTGCATGGAGCCTTCAAGGATAACCGCCTGAAAGTTCTCGGCGGTGACTTCAATAACGTAGGGGGATTCAGACATAATAAAACCGGGAAGCTGTGAGAACGATGAACTTTTTCAGCGAATCATCAATTAACCACAAAAAAAACCACAGATGAACACAGATAAACACAGATATTTTTTCACTTCATTCATAAGGAAGTGCATTGCTCGATACCGTGCAGATTCGTGACCAGTTCTGAAAAACCCTCAATCCCGCTTAACTGCACGGTTGTATTGAGATGTTGCATATCTTGTATGAATCTGTGGTTCAAAACACCTTAAAAATCGCCGGCTGCGCCCTTTTTCATGATGTCGAGGATCACTTCCCGCACCTTGCTGGCCTGGGAGAGCAGCGGTTCAGGGAGCGTCCTGCCGCCTTCGATCATCATGTCCATATTCATCGCATACAGCCAGAACTTGCCCTCTTTGTCCTCGACCATGGAGATGCGGCAGGGGAGAAATGCGGCAAAGGCATCGCTGAAATCGACCATCTGCTTGGCGATGAGCGGATCACAATATTGATAGATCTTCAAAAAACGCTGCTCTTTTCCGGTCATTATCTTGACCTGTTCCGAGAGCGGCAGTTCACCGACATTCTTGATGTTGTGCTCGTTGGCGACCGAGGCCATCGCCTCTTCGGCGTCTTCCCAGCTGACCCCCTCTTCCAGCGGGAACTTCCAGATGCTGGCGTCTGCAGAGTTTCCTGTCTCCTTGAGTTTCTCCCACATGGTGAGATAGACATCCTTGGCGCCGGGATCCAGCTGTTTGAATGCGGCATACTCCGGTGCGAGTTTGCCGTAGAAAAAGATGCCGCTGGCAATGGCAATAACGCCGACGAGGGCGAGCAGGTTACGAATAAATGACATGTGTCTCCTCCAGATCTCTTCTGTTTTGATTGATATTTGTCAGTAAGATACATAATACGCCAAAGATGGCATTGAGGTAAATCAAATCAATGAATAGGATTTTCTTATGTTTGGAGTTGTACATACTTATTTCACTGCAGGGGATAAGGAGAGTAGCATCCCGATACCTCTAAAAACAGGAGTTTCACATGACTACAGAATTATTGATTATCATGGCCGCCGCAGTGGTGGCTCTGATCTACGGCGGAATATCGATCCGCTGGTTGCTGGCCAAGCCGCAGGGTTCCGGCGAGATGCAGGCCATTTCACTGGCAGTGCAGGAGGGCGCAGCTGCCTACCTGAAGCGTCAATACACGGCCATCAGTGTGGTTGGCGTTATTTTGCTGGCTGTTATCTACTATTTTCTCGGCACCTACATGGCCGTCGGTTTCGCCATTGGCGCCATCCTCTCCGGAGCCACCGGGTTTATTGGTATGAACATCTCGGTGCGCGCCAACAGCCGCACGGCCGAAGCTGCAAAATCCGGCATGTCGCCGGCGATGGATATCGCCTTTCGCGGTGGAGCCATCACCGGGATGCTGGTCGTTGGTCTGGCGCTGCTTGGGGTTGCAGGATACTATGCCGTCATGTCGATGCTGGGTGTTGATGATCTCAAGGCATTGCACTCCCTGGTTGGTCTCGCATTCGGCGGTTCACTGATCTCTATATTCGCACGGCTCGGTGGCGGTATCTTTACCAAGGGCGCTGATGTCGGCGCCGATATCGTCGGCAAGGTCGAAGCCGGCATTCCCGAGGATGATCCACGCAACCCGGCCGTTATTGCAGATAACGTCGGCGACAACGTCGGCGACTGCGCCGGTATGGCTGCGGATCTGTTCGAAACCTATGCTGTAACCGTGGTTGCGACCATGCTGCTGGGATTCCTCTTGATGAAAGATGCCGGCACTGCGGCTATCATCTATCCATTGATGCTGGGCGCAGTATCCATTGTCGCTTCGATTATTGGCATCTACATGGTGAAACTGCCTGAGGGCAGCACCAATATCATGGGCGCACTCTACCGCGGCCTGATTGTCGCAGGTGTTCTCTCTGCCGGTGGCTTCTACGGCGTCACAGAGTGGCTCATGGGCGATAATGCGCAATATTCCAGTATGGCGCTATTCGGTTCCGCATTGATCGGCCTGGCATTGACCGGCGCCATGGTGGTCATCACCGAGTACTACACTAGCACCGAGTACTCTCCGGTGCGCCATATTGCTGAAGCATCCACCACCGGTGACGGCACCAATGTCATCGCCGGTCTGGGCGTGGCGATGAAATCAACTGCACTGCCTGTGCTGATGGTGTGTCTCTCGATCTGGGGTGCCTACGAATTGGCGGGGCTTTATGGAATTGCCATTGCAGCCACGGCGATGCTCTCCATGACGGGTATCATCGTTGCACTGGACGCCTATGGCCCGATCACCGACAATGCCGGCGGCATTGCCGAGATGGCCAACATGGATGAGAGTGTGCGTGCGATCACAGATCCTCTGGATGCTGTCGGCAACACCACCAAGGCTGTCACCAAGGGTTATGCGATTGGTTCGGCAGGACTCGCGGCGCTGGTGCTATTTGCTGATTATACCCACGGTCTCGAGGCGGTGGGGATCCAGGCGTCTTTTGATCTCTCCAACCACATGGTCATTATCGGCCTCTTTCTCGGTGGCCTGGTTCCTTATCTGTTTGGCGCCATGGCGATGGAAGCGGTCGGTCGTGCGGCAGGCGGCATCGTCAACGAGGTGCGTCGTCAGTTCAAAGAGAAGCCGGGCATCATGGATTACACCGAGAAGCCGGATTACTCAAAAGCGGTCGATATGCTGACCAAGGCGGCGATCAAGGAGATGATTCTTCCTTCGCTGCTGCCAATCCTGGTGCCTGTTGCAGTTGGTCTATTGCTGGGTCCGGAAGCACTGGGCGGCTTGCTGTTGGGTTCTATCGTCACCGGCCTGTTTGTCGCCATCTCCATGACCACCGGCGGTGGCGCATGGGATAACGCCAAGAAGTATATCGAAGATGGAAATCACGGCGGTAAAGGTTCCGATGCCCACAAGGCGGCGGTAACCGGTGATACTGTAGGCGACCCTTACAAGGATACCGCAGGTCCTGCAATCAACCCGCTGATCAAGATCATCAATATCGTTGCTTTGATGATCATTCCTCTGCTTGCCTGATCTGCAGGTGATGGAATAAGAAAACCTCTCCGTTTGGAGAGGTTTTTTTTTGGCCTGAAAATCTACAGAAAAACATTTTTTTACCACGAAAGTCACGAAAAACACGAAAAAATAGTAATCGAATGGTGCTTCACCAAACTGAAAACCTCTATTCGATTAACTGATTCGTCATACCGGCGAATGCCGGTATCCAGGGAGCATGCTCATTGGCTGGGATGACGTTGATTTTGGCTTTCCGCAGCACCATTCGATCATAGCTCTTTTTTTTCGTGCTTTTCGTGACTTTCGTGGTTATCTCTTTTCAGATGTCTCCTGGATTGAAATGGAGTTGCAGAAACCCCATCTCTGTTGTATTGGAAATC